>JBARAD010000103.1:0-2846 GCA_049791675.1 Chryseosolibacter sp. | reverse complement strand
TACCCAGACAGAATTGAAGAATGCATCCATACAACATGTGACGGCAAAATACGCTTACGAAAACGCCGAGATACAAATGGCTAAGATGGCCGTCAGAACTCCGTTTGACGGCATTATAGTCGAAATGCCCTATCACACTGACGGCGTCAAGATCGATCAGTGCCAGGAGTTATTCAAAGTAATGCAATACGACAAGCTGCTGATGGATGTGAAGCTCCCGGAAAAGCATCTGTCCGAAGTTACGTTGGAGCAAATGGTTCAAATCTCAAACTATAATATCACGAGAGATACCGTCTACGGAAGGATAAGTCAGATCTCTCCGATCATCAATGCCGACACAAGAACCTTTCAGAGTATACTTCAGATCAATAACGAAAAACGGCTTTTGCGGCCCGGCATGTTTATCAAGGCATTGATTCTTTCGGAAAAGCGGGACAGCACCATCGTGATCCCTAAAGAAACGGTCATTTCACGGCAAGATGGCAAGGTTGTCTTTACCGTAGAGAATGGCATTGCCCAGGAAAAGAAGATCACAACAGGACTGGAAAACATGGATGTGATAGAAGTCGTTAGTGGATTGAAGATCAATGACAGGCTCGTCATTTCGGGATTTGAGACACTCAGAAATAAATCGAAAGTCAGCATTATCCAATAAGACCTAAACTCAACGCGTGTGAAAAAGATAGTCTCGCTGGCTGTGTCCTACCCTGTTTCGATCCTGATGATGGTACTGGCCGTCATTTTGCTGGGCGCCATATCGTTCGGCAAATTAGGTATTGAGCTGGTTCCCGAACTGAAGAATCCTACTTTGTTCGTTGAACTAAAAGTAGGGATCAAACCTCCGTCAGAAGTTGAAAAACAGTTTATTGAATCGATTGAGTCCATCGCGATAAGACAAAGCGGCGCGGTTGAAGTAAGCTCGATCAGTCAGACAGGATACGGTCGCGTTACTGTACAATATGACTGGGGCAAAGATATGGACGAAGCATTTCTGGATCTTCAAAAATCACTCTCCGCATTTTCACTGAACGACGAGATCGATGAATTTGTCATCTCTCAGTTTGATCCGAATGCAGAACCCATTATGATCCTGGGCATCTATAATCCGGTCTCGAATGATACCGAAGCACTGCGGAAAGTGGCGGAGAACAACTTCAAGAATGAGTTTATTAAACTACCCGGAATAGCGGAAGTGCGGTTGTCGGGTGAACAGGAAAAGGAAGTCGTGCTGGAAACAGACCCCGATTTGCTGGCGTCATTTGGCCTCACTGTAAATGACCTGGTGACAAAAATTCAAAATTATAACCGGAGTGTCTCCGGCGGGTTTATTGAAGATCTGGGACGCAAGTATGTCATCAAGGGGCTGGGCATCATCCAGAAGCCTGAAGACCTGGAAGAACTGGTTGTCGGTTATACAACCCGGCAAAATACAGCAACAAATACGAAAGCCGAAGTCATCACGACTCAACTGGCAACAACCACCAGTGACCCGGCAGCGTCTGCTGATCAGGTTCCGGTTCTGCTGCGGGAGGTCGCGACAATCAAGGTACTCAATAAAGAAGCCACCAGTATCGTGCGGGTTAATCAGCAACGGAGTGTTGGGATGTCGATTTATAAAGAGACAAACTACAACACCGTCAACGCCGTAAATGAATTGACGGGAACACTTGAAAGGTTGAAGGCTACTGTTCCCGGCTATGAGTTTGTCATCATTCAAAATCAGGGGAGGTTTATTCAATCCGCGATTGATGAAGTAAAAGAATCCGGACTTTACGGTGCCCTCTTTGCGACAATGGTCCTGTTCCTTTTTCTCCGTAGAATCGGTTCCACCCTCATTATCAGCATCGTTATCCCGATATCCATCATTGCCACATTCAATCTGATGTACTTCAACGGATTGACCCTGAATGTGATGACCCTTGGCGGATTGGCCCTCAGCGCCGGAATGCTTGTGGACATTGCCATCGTAGTGGTAGAGAATATATTCAGGAAACGCGAGGAAGGATTGAGTGTTATTGACGCTGCTGTCCAGGGAACGAGTGAGGTAAGCGGAGCCATAACAGCCTCGACGCTCACCACCATCGTTGTCTTTCTCCCGATCGTCTATTTGCAGGGACCGTCCGGAGAACTGTTCAAAGATCAGGCCTGGACCGTCGCGTTCTCACAGATCGCATCGCTGGCGGTTGCTATCCTGGTCATTCCCATGCTCTTTGTTCATATTTTCCGGAAGGACCGGATGGAATACAGTGCAAAGGACACACAGGTAACAGCAAAAGCTTATCGATCGGTGCTGGAGAAAGTTTTACCCTACAAGGTTGCGCTTATCGTCGGATCCATTGCTATGGTGCTTGGGGCATATCTGCTCATACCGGTAATTGGGAGCGAATATATGCCGCAATCCGGCACGCGGGCTGTTTCTGTGGATATCACGCTGGACAATGGCACTCCTCTCACGAGAACTTCAGCTACGGTGGGTCAGATCGAAGGCCAGCTCCTGCAGCTCTTCGATGGACAAATTGATAAGGTGTATTCACATATCGGCCCACAGCAGAGTCAATCAGGCGTAAAGAATGACAACGTCTATAGTGAAAACAAGGCCAGCCTCAAGCTCATTTTCCGGGAGGATATTGAACCCGAAATCGCATCCGTCACGGCCAGGCTATCGGCATACTTTGAAGCGATACCCGGTATTGAATCCAGATTCTCAAATGACGAAAGCGCACTCTATGCTGTGCTCGGCAACGATGAGATGCCATTGGTTGTAGAAGTGAGTGGTGCAGATTTTAATACACTGAGGCCCCTCTCCGATTCCATTATGCTCGCCATGGCGGCCAACGAGCACGTTT
>JBARAD010000102.1:0-12775 GCA_049791675.1 Chryseosolibacter sp. | reverse complement strand
GCGCAATAGATGGACTTAATATGTCCTAAAGTAACAAAAGCCAGCTGTAATTTCAAATAACTCATAGCGACCGTGATCTCCCGAAGAATGATTCAGCTTTTAAGTCAGCTGTCCTCGCATTCAGATACTTCATTACCACCCCTATGATGGCGCATATTTCTTAACAGAGATCCTGTGAGTAGAATATACCCATTCGTTGTCCTGGCGACGCTCAGTCCTGGTTCAAAACGCATCGCACTGAAAACCTCCGCAGCTTCTTTGGCTTATCTATGACATTATGCCCGTGTGAGTGCATGGTAATTTCCCCGTTTCTGATATGCACATGGGGCTGCGGAGTATTTGAGAGATCATGCACAATCCACATTGTCGTCTCATTTTGTGACTGCCACTGATCGCCTTCAATCCAACCTGTGGTTGCCATGTCAAAGAATGTTGAATCACCGATCAAAGTCAATCCTGTGATCCTCTCTCCTTCCAGCTTCAAATCTCTATATAACGGAAGTTTCGATTCTTCATACTTCAAAGAGTCGGTCAATTGATAATACGCTGCAATGTCCTTCAACGCCCTTTTGTAATCGAACCAGGTGGCTACACGCCAGGCATCCGGGCAAACATTAATGAGATCAGTCGGATAATAATAATTCCCATAGGCACAAGCGTCGGACTCAGGATGTTCAGCGCACCAGCTGGTTGGCGTCTTAAATTTTAGATTTTCCTTTAACCATCGTCGGCCGCCGATCTCAAACACTTCATACTTGCTATTATCGCGAGTGTCGGAGAAGAAGATTTGGGCGGCGACCGAATCGCAGATTAGGATCAGGATCATACCAATTACGGAAGACCTTAAGGGAGGAGCTTGCATAGGCAGGATGATAATATTTACAAGACCTGAAATATAAGTCATACTCTTAAATCATCCGATTTGCAAGATCATAAAAAGACGTCGCAATTCGTTCAGCAGACATGTGCATTTATGCGTACGATGGGGTAAATTAGGTCGGTTCTTTGGTTTTGAGAAACTTTTGAATGGAATAACGATCAATCTGCACACCGCTTCGGTATCACTGTGTAACATGACAGTTCTTCAAACCTCCAGGCTCGTTCTCCGCAAAGTCAATCATGGAGATTTTGCTGACCTGTTCCGAATGAATAGCGATCCACTGATCATGAAATATGTCGGAGACGGTTCAACGCGGGACCGGGAACAAATGATCCGGGAGATGGATATGCTCACTTCCTGCTACACCCGAAAACCGGGGCTCGGAATCTGGGCGACCGTATTGAAGGAGACCGGTGACTTCATTGGCGCCAGCGGACTGGTCCACTATGATAATACGCCTGAGATAGAGATTGGATATCGCCTGCTGAAGGAACATTGGAACAAGGGCTACGCCACAGAGGCGTCCCTCGGGCTTTTAAATTACGGATTTAGTAACTTAAGACTTAGGAAAATAGTATCATCGGCTCATGTCGACAACATCGCTTCCAGACGCGTCATGGAAAAAATCGGAATGACATACATTGACAACAGAGTCCACTACGGATGCTTGCAGGCCTATTATGAAGTTGAGCGCGGGAATTACACGACCGCAGAAGTATGACGCGAAAGTAGCATAACGGATTCAAGGGTAACAACAAGGATCCAAGTGAACGAATAATCAATAAAAGAAACGGATATGAAAACGAACAAGTCTGACAAACTTAGCCTCAGAGAAGGCGGAAAAGAGGAATTTGAGAGCACGATCGAATTCGCGAGACAAGCAAGTGAAATAAGAAAACAGGTTACCGACAAGTATGCGTCGCTGCTCTTGCAACAAAGAAGCTGGCTGAAACGATTCTTTATCAGGCTTAAACGAGAGAACGAAATCAGAAAACAAATTCAGCAGCTAAGCTCATGGGAAAATCTTCATATCAAGAATCAACAAGCGCTCTGCTGAACGTGTATCTACAGGCAACCGGCGCTAGCACCTTAGACGAATCAGGAGGACGAACTTGTCCTTCGACGCAATGGGTATGATGATCTTCTCTTACGTTTAAACCTGATACGGAAATGGAATCTCCGCCGGTCACTGTTTCTCCATTACTTTAATGAGCTCGTCAACTTTCTCCAGCCTGGGGACAATCTGTTTTTTAACGGCCGATTTATTGAAAAGGTACACAGCAATTCCTAAAATAATATTTCCACCGAAAGCAATCGCTCTCTTTACCGGGGGGCCAGGCCTTCCCATAAAAACTCCGATGAAGAACAAAGACACGAGCGTCATAAGTGGTATGACAGCCCAATAGAGTATGGTATCCATCAGTTCTTTTTGGTCCATCAGAAACCGTCTGTTCTTTTGCAAGTATTCCAGGTATGATGCGGTCATGGCTCCGGGCTTATTCCTTCTTGCCTTTCGCAACCGGAGGATCAGGTATACGCCCCACAGGACTATAAATCCAGAAGCTATTTTAGAGAGGTTAAAGGGAACAAAGTAAGTAACAAATGCAAAAGCCGGGATTATCATCACTGCGGGTATCGTATCCATAAGATCACGGTACTTTACGAATCTGTGAAAATGATCGATGCTTGATTGTACCTCAATCATCAAACGCGATTTCTCAAACTTTACGCGCTCCTGATTCGGAGACGATTGCCAGATCCTTATTAATTCATCCTCTATCATCTATTTTCGATTAAGCAGTTCAACAATTTTTCTTTGATCCTTTTGATCATCACGGCCACGTGATTTTCCGTAAGCCCGGTGATGTCCGAGATTTCCTTATAGGGCAGTTCTTCAAGGTAGAGCGTAATGACAGCCCGGTCGGCATCGTTCAGTTTTTTGATACATTTTCGAAGTTTTATGAGTCGTTCCTGGTCTTCAGAACCGGTTTCTTCGCATGGAATATTCTCGATCGTAATCCCATCGATCTTCCGGAAATGGTTTTGTCTTTTTTCCTGTCTGGATTGAAGGCGAAGACAAACGTTCAGGGTAACTCTGAACATCCATGTACTAAGGGAAGACTTGTTTTCAAAAGAGGGCATCGCCTGCCAGATATTGATCAGTGCCTCCTGAAAGAGGTCTTTTTTGTCTTCCGCGTCTGTGGCATACACGGAGCAAACCCTGAGCAGCTTCTCCTGGTTTTGTTCCAACGCCTTGAGGAAGGTGTTTTGAAGTTCGTGATCCATGTAAAGGTTAGGTCTATCTGTTTAGTTACATGAAGTTTGAAAATATGACAGAAAAGTGTCATTTTTTCTGCACACGGCAGCGGATCGCTTAAAGAATGGCTTAAAATGAAGAAAGCAGGTGATCTTGTTGTTTGAAGGCCGTCCAATTCGCCGTATCTTGAGTCTATTCTTTCTAATAGTCAACCAGGAATCGAAAAGGATGACTCCCACTTTTCCGGTCACATATTCAACACTTGCAGCCCGCCCGTTGAGCGCTTTAATATCAACAAGGTTCGGATGGCACAATGTCCAATGTCACCTTTTGCTTCGTGGTGTCAGTGATACCTATAACGTCTGCACGTCCTCTGGCAATTTTGTATTGAGAGTCTACCGCAATGGCCATCGTAGTCTTTCACAGATAAACGCTGAAGTTGAATTCCTTTTAGCATTGAAGAATTCACGCGTGTCTGTGTCATATCCGCTTCCTGATCGCGACGGTCATCATGTTTTCACGCTGGAAGCTCCGGAGGGAACCAGGCATGGAGTTGTGTTTACCCATGCGCCTGGAGCAGTTCGCTCCGCTCCCAATGTCAGGCAGCTGAAATTGTTGGGACGGGAAATGGCAAAGCTTCATACGGTTTCTACCAATCTTCGTCTTGCAAGCCATCGATGGAATTTCGACGCTGAAACAACGCTGACCAAACCACTCATTGACATTAAGGACTATTTCAAAGATTGTCCTGAGGAGTACGAATGGCTTCGAAGGGCATCTGAGGAAACTCAGCACAAGATTTCACAGTTAGACCGTTCGGTATTTACCTCCGGATATTGCCATTTCGACTTTTTCCCAAAGAATTTCCACTTCGAAGGCGACGACTGCATTACGTTTTTTGACTTTGATTTTTTCGGATACGGTTGGATCGTCAATGATATCATGACATTTCAACAGCACCTGTGCTTTGAAGTGGAGATCGGAAGAATATCGGAGAAAATTGCAGCGGAAATGTTCAAGGTATTTGTAGAAGCATACCGGGAAATCCGACCCTTATCCCGAGAGGAAATGAGTGCCATTCCATTACTGAGCCTCGGGTTCTGGATGTTTTATTTTGGCTTCTATACTACACATGACCAGTTTTTGCCATTGCTCCAAGATCCGCATCTGACAGCGCGTACCAAGCTGATTCGTGAGGTAATGAAAAGATCAGCGAGGCTGAGATACGACTGAAGGAACTTGAACTGGGCAGATAGCAATTTGCGCCGAAGGAAAAGGAATTCAATTGGGGTGCCTGCCTGCATCCAAAAACGGATTTCGGCAGACAGGCCTGGAATGACGAGAGGAATGGAGGGAGAAACCGTTCAAATGGCGGAAGCTTTTGGCATCAAGCCTGGAAAAAGCCCGAACTTTGGGCGGATAAAAGCAACGAACGAGCTATCGCTAATACCCGGTCTGCAGTTCGTTGGAAATCCTTAGTCGAAAAGCAAATCCTGAACTATAAAAGTTGATAGAAGATGGCGCTTGACAGTGATGTAAGCGCTATTCATACCTTAAGCTACGAACGGGGTTTGCGCGCGCCGCTCTTGCGCTGACATAAACGACCGTTACAAACGTCACCGAAAATAGAAACGCACCTGTGAAAAGAAAAACCCAACCCGATATCTGGACTTTGTACGCAAATACCTCAAGCCATTTTCGGGCCAATGTCCATGCTAATGGCAGCGACAAAAGAAACGCAAGGGCAACAAGCTTCAGATATTTCTCAGACATTAGTGCGATGATCAGCCAAGTCGATGCGCCAAGTACTTTCCTGATTCCAATCTCCTTAGTCCGTTGTGTGGTTGTATATGAGACGAGGCCGAACAATCCTAAGCAAGCTACTACAATGTTCAATATGCTGAACACCGAGAAAAGTTTTCCCGCAGAAATATCTGCTTCGTGACTTCTATTGTATCGATCCCTCAAGAAATTGTAAGAGACGGCAACACGGGGAAGGAATAGCTTCCAAAGGCGTGTAATTTCTGCAATCACATCCCTCGATCGTTCGGCATTTAGACGTACAATCATCTCGTACCGATGGAAACCAAAAGTCATTACCATAGGCTTTATTGGTTCGTGTAACGATCCAAAATTGAAGTCCTTTACAACACCAACGATCTTATAGCTCGTTACTTCATTGGTGCCTTCATCGACAAAACTAATTTCCTTATTCAAAGGCCCACCATCTCCTTGAAGCTGAAACTGTCGTGCCGCCGTTTCATTTATCAAAACGTTCCTTTTTTCAAACTCTGGAGTCTCAGAAAAATTTCTTCCTTGCGACACCTCAATACTCAATGTGGGCAGAAATTGGTTATCGACCATCAGCCATGTGGCAGGTAATGATTCTGCGCTCAAATGATCCCTTCCCGGAAAAGTGGACCTTAGACGTCCCCACAAGTTCTGAGCCGGTGTATAGCCGGAAATTGATGCTTCTTCTACACCGTTGATTCGAAGCAACTCATTCTTGAAAGAAAGCATTTCAGGCAACCCTCCAAGCATGTTTACATTCTGTAGCAATAGCACGTTATCTTTATCGTATCCTACATCTTTTTTCTGTATTAATTGAACCTGCTGAAAGGCAACAACCGTAAGGACTATGATTGCCGCCGACAAAACAAATTGCCCAACCACTAAGCCGTTTTGAAACCAGGTACCGCGCCATCGTGATTTATCCTTTAATACCACCCCAGTTTCCTTGAAAGCCACAGACGCAGCGGGGTAAATACCTGTTAATAAGCCAATGACCAATGTCATTGCGACAATTAGTGATACACCATACCAGGAGGAGATTGAGGAAAGCGAGAGTGTCTTGTTCAATGCTTGATTGAAATACGGCAACAGCGTGTACACCAGCATAACGGCCACAACCATTGACAATGCAGTGATCAATATGGGCTCCAACAGAAACTGTAAAAATAACTGACGTTTTGAGCCTCCCATTACCTTTCTAACACTGACCTCCTTTAAACGACTATTGATGTTAGCCAGATAAAGGTTAATAAAATTAACGCTGCAGATAATGAGCAGGAAAAAAGCAATCAGCGAAAATGTATATACGCTGCCTATCGTTCCATGAGAATTATTCTCCTCATCGAACTCCGAATAGAGATGAATATCTGCAACTGCCTGCAAACCGAAGGCGCTATAGTTCCCCCTAATGAACCAATCCCTGTTTGTAAAGGCCTTACTGATTTTGGAATCCAGTAGTCGATGCGAAGCATTTTCTTTCAACAACACATAGGTATACACTTTTCTTGTGCTTGAAAAGAGGTCAGGGGAGTCAGTTGCAAATAGGTTAGAATGAAAATGTGATTCCACTGGAAAGTCTTTGAAAACGGCAGACAATGTGTAGTCAAACTTTCCGTCTATTGACAGTGTTTCACCGATAATCCTGCGAGTGCGCCAGTCCCGCCCGTAAATCCTGACGGCCATACTCTCACTGATAATGATAGAACGGGGCTTTACCAGGCAACTACGCTCGCTCCCTTCCAAAATCTCAAATCCAAAGACTTTGATGAATGAACTATCAGTAAAGATAATATTCTCCTGGAAGGCGGCATCACCCGCAAACAAGAAGCCCTTATCGGTCTTCAGCATTCGAGTTGCAGCCTCAATCTCTGCAAATTGATTGAAAAGATCACTGCTTAAGTCGGAAGGGGTCTCGATAGTCGCGGTCTCATCCTCGCCACCGTTAAAATAGGAAGTGATTCTAAACAACCTGTCAACATTCTTGTAATGTCGGTCATACTTGAATTCTTCAATGACATAAATGCATATGAACAAGAAACTAGCCAGCCCGATGGAGAGGCCGGCAACATTAATAAATGACGAGAGTTTCGTCTTAAACAGGCTTCGTAATGAAGTTTTTAAAAAGCTATAGAGCATGGCCTTCTTATGTCGTTTGTACTCATTGCAAATAGAAGAATGCAGGAGCGTTTGGCAATTTAGATATAGCAGTGCGCATCAAGGCTAGTGAAACCCTTCATGCCTAAGCTTACTCCTTGTGTGAGAATCACTCGCTCACCTATGGCGTTTCGCCTGATACCCGATGTACAATATGTATAAAAAATAATCGCAAATGATGGCAGGTGACCGGGCGTTGTTAGCAAACGAAAGTACAAATTTACTCTTATCCAGGCAAATCTATTACCTTGCTAATGAACGCTGTCCCACTTACATTACTCTCTTGGTAAGTCTGAGGTTCAACAAGACCGCAGAGAAAACATCTGGATCGAGTGTATCCTAACGAACCCGCCAAACCTGTTATTCATGCCTCAGCGTATCAGAAGCATTCACCATCCCTGCCTTTATTGTATGATAGCTTGTTGTTAACAATGTAATTATCAAACCGGCTGCTATGCTTACCGCAAATATAACCCAGCTTAACTCAATTTTAAAGTGGAAGCTGTCAAGCCATCCCCTCATGATATACCAAGCGGGAAAGACGGCCGCCGCAAACGCAATCACAGAAAGCCAGACGAACTGTTTATTTAGCAGCATAAATATGTTGCCTAGTTCTGCGCCTAATATCTTGCGTATACCAATCTCCTTCGTACGATTGACGACATTCATTCCTGCCAATCCGAACAATCCCAAACATGATATCAGAATTGCAAATCCCGTAGCAAAGCTCATAATGTTCATCCAGCGTTCATAGGATTGATATTGAAGTTGAACGTTCTCATCAAGAAAAATATACTCAAAGGGTTTATCCGGGGCAAGTGATTTATATGTTCTTGCCAAACCCTGGATTGTGCCTGGAATGTCGTCACTAGCTATTCTTACAAGAATGTATTGATAATGTCCAAATGTTTTATCCAATGTAAGAAACATCGGTTCGATCGATCGCTCAAGAGACAGGTAATGATGATCTTTTACGACACCAATCACCCTTGATCCCAAACCAACTGTGTCCCTTCTCCAATTAAGATGTTCGCTTAGTGGATCAGTCCATTTCAAGTTCCTTACCAAGGTCTCATTCACAATAATACCGTCCATATCTGCGGGATTATCAACCTTAAAATTTCGTCCGGCAACCAGCTGGATTTGAAGGGCTGGGATGTATGCCGGATCTACAATAAATCCAGAAGCCACCTTGAATTCATCATCTTGCTCAAATCCCATTGTCATTGTACCATAGGTGAACGGAATGGAGGTGCCGGCGACTGATTCAATTCTCGGATTCGAGGAAACAGCTGACCGAAAGTTTGCCACAAACCGGTCGCTGCCTTCACCACTTTCTTGCTGCGTAGGGATAAATAATACCTGGTGTTGATCATACCCCAGGTCCTTGGTAGTGATGAATTTCATCTGCTTATACATAATCACCGCACTCATGATTAGAAAGGCCGAGAGGGCGAACTGAATAACAACAAGTGGTTTTGCAAACCACGTATTCGCTTTGGCAGTAAACCTACCTTTCAGTATGCTTGTTGGCTTGAGGTTTGAAAGATAGAAGGCAGGATAAGCGCCGGCAACTAATCCGACAATGCATATGATTATCAAAGCGATGGATAAATGCTGAAACCAGTTATATGCCGAGATTTCTATGCCTTTATTAGTGAATGAATTGAATGAGGATAGAAATAACACTACCAAAATCAACGCAATCAACGTTGAGCCAAACGCCAACAGAATAGATTCCATGCTGAACTGAATCATCAGTTGGGCTTTGAACGCTCCAGATACTTTTCTTATCCCCACCTCAGTCCTGCGGTTCGCAGAACTTGTGAGGGCAAGGCAAATATAGTTTATACAAGCAATAACCAGGATAAGCAAGGCAATCCCGCCTAAAATGAGCGAATATTTCGGATCACTGGATCTTTCCCATTTAATTTTTGTATCGAGATGGATTTCCGTCAGTTTTGTAAAATGCAACTCATTCATTTGATACTCATCCGGTATCTTTTCACTTTCACGGAACTCCCGGTTATCGGGCACATATTTGGTATAAAGTTGATTTAGATCCCTTTTTAATGAAGGCAGATCCGCCTTCGGATAAAGTTGTACAAAGGTTGCATATGAGCGGTCGTCCCACGTGGATTTAAACCAAGAGACTTTCTCTACCGGAATGAGCACTTCAAAGTTCAGACTGGAATTTGCCGGGGGTGCTTCTATTACGCCGACGACGGTCACTATGGTTTCCTTCCCGATCCCCAAAGTCATCAGTTTCCCGATTGGGTTTTCAGTACCGAAGTATTTTTCAGCAACTTTAGGCGTAAGGACAATACTCGGACCGCCATCAAATATTATATCCGGATTACCAGCCAGCAGCGTGAATGAGAACATCTCAAAGAAACCACTATCGACAGCAGTGAAACTTTGGGTGAAAACCTTCTCATTGTATCGAAGAAACCCACCTACAGATCTCACATATCGCGTCATTGATTTAACTTGTCCCATTTCTTCCAGCATCACCTCCCCAAGTTTGGACGGCATATTTACGTCATGTGAAAAAGGGTCTTTTTCACCGCCTTTGAACGCCCTGAAGTCAAAGCGCTTGTTGTTGATCCGGTAAATGTCCGATTTGTTTACATGGAACTGGTCAAATGACTTTTCATCCTCGATGAAGAGATGAATAAGCATGCAGAAAGCAATACCCAGGCTCAACCCAATCGCATTAATCACCGAATACAGTTTGCGCTTGGCGATGTTTCGCGAGGCAATTTTAAAATAGTTTCTAATCATATTGCGATTAATTATAGTCAATGAAAACTTGTTTCTAAGTATAATGCCCGGGCGGAAAAACCCGACTAAATTCCAAAGAAACCTTCGCTTTGCCCTTCGCTCACCAAACTTCTCAAAATCACGTTTATATTTCTCAACAAGGTCCCCTTCAATTTGCTCCAAGAAATCATCTGGGCAGAACCAACCTAGGATACACAAAAGTGATTCGGGCGGTGTTACGTTGTCATTATGATGTTTCATTTCGTATCTAGTTCGGTAACGGTTCTATGTTTTCGGCCGACCTCCAACCATCCTCATGCTAGTTTCAATTCAGGAACCATACTCCAGAGTTCTAGTCTAATGTCACGTACAGAGCGCAACACGGCGAGTCCAGCGGTGGTGATAGTGTAAATTCTTTTCCGGCGACCTCCTCTTTCTTTCGTTGCACCGCCGACTTTTGACCTGATATAGCCCTTATCCTCGAGCCGGTAAAGAGTTACATGCACCGCGCTCAGATTTGCATCCCGCTTTAACCTTACCCCCATTTCATCGCAGATAGCTGCCCCGTATGCATCATTTTTTAACACAGCAACCATTGTTAGCACTAATTCTTCAAATTCCCCTAGGTACTCCTTTCGCATTTCCATATATTTTGTTAAGCAAATAAAACAAATATTGAACAGGAAGACAAATGGTCCTATTGGAAACTTAGGTACTTCATTGACAAACGAGGCAAACCGACGGACCTGACTGCTAGGCCTTGCATTCTTCTCTCAGTAGGCAGACCGTTCTTTGCCTCGATATGGTCTCTGCTGAATGGTACCTGGACTGACGCAGGAATGGAAGAGGGAAACCGTTCAAATGCCGGAAGCTTTTGGCATTAAGTCCTGAAAACAGCCGGACTTTTGGGCTCCGCAGCGATGTAGCAAAATGAGACAACGTAGTCTCGCATAACCCTTAGGGGTCTTGAAAGTTTTGTATTATCCCGGATGTTTTTTTCGCCAAAATATGTGATTGTTCCTTACATTAGTTTGGTATTCCGTGGGAAGAACGTGACTTATGTGGCTTCCGCAATGTGCGCGGATCGTTGGGCGCAGGGTTGAGAAAAATCCACCCAAAAGCCTTTCACGCGCCCTTTCAGGATAAAGTCCGGATCCAACCGTTTGCAAAACGTTTATAAATGACTCCGTACGATTTAATCCCCGTTTGGATAGACAGACAATGAAGCACGGCTACGCAGTATACACTTACCGTTTCAAGCCATAATCAAAAATATATGAGTTTCTTAACGAAGATTTTCGGGAGGCAGACTGACAAAAAACAGGCTTCACTGCCCGCTGACAAAAAACAGCTTGACAATGAGACATTGTTGAATTTGCTGCATGAATGGAAGAACAATGAATCCGCGGAGAACTACACCAATGTTGTAAATGAATTATTGGGCGGACAAAGTTATCTATTACTGCCATCAGCCAATGACGGGAAATCGAATGGCTGGAAGACACTCAAACCCGGGACGCCTTTAAAGCTGACTTCTGTTTACGATGTCGATGGTCTAAAGATCTTGGCAACATTCACGGACGAAAGTGCATTGTTGACCTGGGCAAGAAAGCAGACTGAATTTACTGCAATGAGGTCACAAGACGTTATCGAATTCTGTCAGACTCAGGGCATCGACAGAATCGTGATTAATAGAGACCAACCGACGATGTTTGTTCTTGAGAGAAATAGAGACAACATCAGGGGAGAGACAGTTCAGAAAGAAACAAAAGTTCAAATCTGGGCTCTCAAAAATCCGATTTCGGGGCAGCTATTAGCGAAGTTAAAATCCAATTTCTCCAAAGTAAGTTCGATTAGAGAGGTATATCACTTCGGGATGACACGAAACAATGAACACGTAATGATACTGGCATTTGCCTTAGACATTTATTCGGAGAACTCAAGAATTGCGTGCATCCATGCGATTCAAAACGCTATGGGTGATGAAGCACCAGCGTTACCGTTGGAATTGTTCTATTTAGAGGATCAAAAATGGTATAATACCGCAAGAAATGTAGAAAACTCATTGATATATAGCAGGCGATGACTACGGCTTGCTGCAATGTTCATAAGGCATGGCGCGGCCTTCCTTCCTTATAGCCAGACGTTATGGCGCATTTTGCAGCGATCAAAAAGAACATGCATCTGCGCCTCGAAAAGAGCAAATTCAAATTCCTGTGCCTGAGAAGAGATTATTCACGGAAGCAAATGTGTCGTTATGGTTTGTGCTGGATTTTGGAAGGATATAATTTCCTGACATAAGCCATTGAATTTATGGTCATCGTTTCCAGGACTTTTATGTCTATATCACTTAATTTTTTCACGTAAACACATGCTTTTGAACTTTTATGTTTTCCCAGTCGGGAAAGTAACACTTCTCGGTTTTCATATTCTGAGGCGAAGTACAAAACAAGCGAATCTTTACGTGGTGAAAATCCGGCGAGGGGCGCATCGCCTTCATGTCCACTTTCATACTTATAATGATAACTTCCAAAGCCAATGATTGTTGGCCCCCACATTTTTGGTTCAAAACCGGTAATAGATTTAAAAATCTCAATTAGCTTAAAACTGTCGCTGCGTTTCACTTCGTTCCCCACGTTGTTTACGAATTCTGTGACGCTAGAATTTGTTGCAGTTGTTTTGTTTTTTGCCATGATGCTTAAGTATTGCTGATTCAGCGTAACCGTAATGGCCATAAGGCCCTGTTTCCTTGATCCGTGAGTTGTTGCAGTTGCATTCGTTGTTTAGAGTTCTGCATCCTCGATTTGAAGTAGACCGACCGTTAACCGGCAATATTAGCGCACTACTGTTTGATAAATGCCATCGCGACATTCTTCAAAAACATTCTCAATGGTAACACTGGATAATAAGCGTCCTGATGCATGACGATG
>JBARAD010000101.1:0-2201 GCA_049791675.1 Chryseosolibacter sp. | reverse complement strand
GTAATAGTCTTTGCAGTTAACAATATCTCAGTGAGCAATGCCCGTCAGCGTAAAAATACAATTCGGGGGGATGATCGTCTTGAATGATCTTCCCTTCACGTCAACCTCGCGTTCTTTGCACACGTTTTTGATACTATCGGTGTAATACAACGTCATCCTGCTGAGTCCTTTCAGATTTTTCAGCAAGGCGTTTAGTTCCAAAGGATGATCCTCCTTGTTAATACCGACTACACTTACGCTTCCGGTTACGGGATGATGAAATGCGGCGATGTTAAGATTGTTAATATCTGACACAATATTTATCCGCCATGAGCCGGGTAAAACGAACCTGGAAACCTGTTGAACGGCGTAGAAGTTCTTGCGGGGCGCATAGGTTTTTGTCCGGGGATCGTACGCGAGGAAACCCCAGTAACTGAAGAGCGAAGGCGCATGATGTTCGTAATAACTGTCATAACCTTCCCATGCGATCCCTGCGCGCGCGCCATTCCGTAAAAGGTCCAGCAGAAATCCCACGCTCCTGCTGGCAAAATCATAATTGTATTCTCCGAGTTTCCCATCGTCACAGCCGTTGCACCATGCGTTCCATTCCGTTACCCACCACGTCGACTTTGGATAGGGGGAGTTGCGTAAAAAATCACTCAGTCCTTTGTAATAGCCACCATAGCTATGGACGCCATAGTGAGCGATCTTAGAGACAATTACAGGATCCTCCATTAAAGCAGGCATGAAAGACTCAATCGCCTTTCCGGTATCCGCGTTATCGGGTGCAACGATCCGGATATTGCCCATGATACCGAGCGCTTCCATGCGGTCGATGATCTTGCGCATGATCCGCGCGTGCTGTTTTGCATTCAGGTGCGGGCCTTCACTGTAATTGTGGTGTTCCGATTCGTTCGTGGGCGAGATCAGTCCGAATTTCAGATCCTGTGACTTGAGGGCATAGTGGAAAAACGAAACGATCATTTCAACAAACTCATCTTCGTATTCCGGCGCAATGACCTTGACACCCATCCATGGGGGAGCAAAGCCCATAAAGTTTATCAGGAGATTATCCGTAATTCCATGTCGATTCAGATACCGTATCATTTCCCATGCTTTCCTGAACTTGGGTGTCTCGTATAATTTGTTGTAGTAGTCCCAGTTAAAGGTGAAGGGATCGGCGTTGTCATTCACTTCCTCCCATTTTTCAACAGACTCGACGATGACACGCCAGATGGTGGCATTCATGGAATCCAGCAGGAGGTCGATCGCCGGCTCCAGTTCACTGCCATTCCAGCTTCGTGTATTGGCATTCACGCCGATGCCATCGATCTGCTGGAACCTGGTAGCGGCGTCAATTTCCAACGATACCTTGGTAGCCTGCGCCGCATTTTGGCCGTAGGTTGTATTAACAACCACCGTTACAACTAAACTTAAGGAAGTAATAAATGCAAGTCCTGAATTCATTTTGAATGTGTTGCTAAACCTGTGACTCGTCGCTGTGCTGGCGTATTATTCGCCGGAGACGGCAACTTTACCAGCGCTTGCCCTTTTAATCGTAAGTGCATAATCGCCTTTTCCCAGATCCCTGAGGATATATCCTTCTTTAGTCAAGTTGCTGCGCAACGGTAGTTTCCTCCCTTTTAATGTAATCGAGGCAGGCTTGAAGGCAATCCGGAGAAATTCAACGCCCTGGTTACCGGTCGCAGTGTATTGTATTTGGCGCGGCTTGTAGGAGACATGCTTCAGCACACTTTCGGAATACAAAATATGATCCTCACCCGGAGGCGCCCATTCCGGCACACCGGCAAAAGCGTGATAAAACATTCTGGGTCCTTCACCATAGCAATCGGACCACCAGTTTGAGATGCCTTTGCTCAAGGGACTTTCGTAGGCCATTCCGATCGAATCGTTGCAATATGTCACCCAGTTCAGGGAACGGTAGGCTTTTTCTTTATACTCCGCATCACCGGAGATGGCGTACCACCGCGCACATTCCGCAGCATACCGTGCAGTCTGATAGTCCATCTTATAGAGAAATTCATCCTGCTCGCCTACGATATTTGCGCCCCACATAGTACCCGGCTCGCCCGGCGCGCCACGGTTAATAAAATATTCCTCGGTCCACCGGATCAACTCCGGAACATCCGCCTTCCAGTTGGGATTCACCTCCGGGAAGTCGAACATAAAGAGTTTGAAATTGCTCGCGCTGAGGTTGCTCC
>JBARAD010000100.1:0-17818 GCA_049791675.1 Chryseosolibacter sp. | reverse complement strand
TTAATATCAGGTGGAGCGTATCCGGGGATTTGGAATTCAGGGATTTTAATTATTTCGGCATCGAGGTTCAGCGTGTTTATTTTTGTTGTGAGTTGATTCAATGGTTCCTGGTATTCGGGAGGCAGGTTTAGTGAATTTAGTCCGGATGTCGTTTTGGATTTAAGATCCTGGAGGCGGGAGGTGAACTTCTTTGAAGCATCCAGGCGAAGGCTGTTCATGCTGTCCAGTCGGGCGGTGTATTTACCAGTGGGTAAATTTAACGCGGCTGCGCTGTCGAGTGCGTTGTTGATATTTCTGGTTTCCGCGCCGATCACTGACAGCGCCGTCTGATAGTCTTTCTGAAGACTGTCAGCCGTGGCGTTGAAATGCTGGCGGATGGAGTCGATGCTATGGAATGAGGGCAGGAGGGAGTATGGCAGTTGTTGCAGGGTTTGGTTGAGAGAATCCGGATCTAACAGCGTGGTTGTGGAGGATGTGTTTTCTGTCGGGGAATCAAGCTTCAGTTGGGCGTGGCTTGCAAGGGTAATGTTGAGAGCAAGCAGGATTGAAAGGGAGGTTTTCATTGGTTAAATATACGGAAAAGGATGAAGCGGCGGTAGGTGAAAAGGCCAGGATTTCGAATGTTTCCGCGATATCATTGGCCAGTCTTACCTGGCCTCGGCAAAGCGGTGGAAGGAGCGCGCCCAGTGATATCATCGACAGATATAATCGGAGTAAAGTTAAGCCTTCTAGTGTAGACGCTTTGAGAGTTGCTGATATGCTCGAGATCTCTCTGAATATTTAGTGAGTAAAATCTCCCTCGAACGCGATAAAACACACTTAAAAAGAATTGAAGTGGTTTCTGAGCTTCCGGCTGACGCGCCAAGCCAGGTGTTTATGATTAGCAGCGATGCGCTCATCAGAGAATGCAGGCGAAGCAGGCTTGCTGTTGAAAAAATAAAATCCGACCGATAGCCTCGATAATTATTTATTAATCGGGCAACAAAGGGATGAAAATTTTAGATTGCAAACTAAAAGATGTATCAGAACAATACAAGACTTATCAATGTTGTTTGTGGTATTTATATCACCTATTTTTACCTAAACAGCGTTTTTCACATCGCTAAAGCGATATTTCTGTATGACATTGGGCAACAGATGCCCGCGTTACGCAAGAAGAAAGGTCTTTCTCAGGCTGATTTGGGCAAGGCGGGCAAAGCAGGCTTATTCGTGATTCTCTAACGTGAAGATTAATTATTTCCCTTGGACAGAAGTTATATTACTCGTCCTTGCCATCGCGGGATCGTGTGCGCTTTTGCTGATCCTAAGAATTAGCTTTTGGTTTCTTATACCAGCAATCATGTTAGCATACCTCATGACTATGCGTGATGCATCTATTATATTACTTGATGCGGAGAGGTTAAAAATAACTTCACTCAATTTCCTGATGGGTACTCACTCAATATCACGAAAGTCTATCATTAAAATTAATTCGATCCAGACTTTGCAAGACGAGACTTACGAAGTATACGGTGCACCTTACTTAACATTGAAGAGGCGATATGAGCTAGAACACGTGAACAACAAAGGAAAAAAAATCAAAGTGTACTTTTCGATTTCTAATAGAAAAAAAGAAAAATTGATTATGGAAGACCTTAAGCTAATATGATCAAGGTTTTTGACCCACAAGCTTTTTATTCTCTTCAACTAACTTCTTAATAGCACTTACCGATTCGTAAATGCCTTCGTACACTTTCTGTTCTCTAAATTTCGGAAGCATCTGTTCTCGGATAATTTGTGCCGTTACTTCATCCTTCAGGATCTTCTCCAGACCATAACCAACTTCTATTCTCGTTTTCCGATCTTGATATGCAACCGTAATTAACACTCCGTCATTATATAAATCCCTTCCCAAAGACAAGTCCTCCGATTTTTGAATAGAATATTGATTGATATCCTGACCGTGGAGAGTGTTGATAATCACAACTGCAATTTGTGATCCTACACTTTTCTCTAATTCTTCAATCAGTTTAAAAAGATTTTCTTCCTGCGTTGAAGAAAGTAACTCAGCACTATCTATTACTCGATCTTCAATTTTACTATCATTCCATAGTTGCTTACTTGGTCTCTCACATGATCCAAAATAAAACAGAATTACTAGCAAAATCGAAATGTATAATCCTCTCTTGATCATTTCTTAAAGTTTACGTTACCAATCTCGACTTGCGCCACCACCACCAAATTTCTGCGGCGAAAAAATCGGCGATATATTATCGTTATACCATTGAGGATTGACTTCCAATATCTTGGGAGCAAGAGATGATGAATTTTCATATAGAAGCATTTCACCTTGTATACCTAAGTACGCCCCTGCTGCACTGAAAAATATATCAGACGTCTTGCTTCCTGGCATAAATCTCTTTGTAATCCTTACGGCCTGTACAGTTACATTGAGAATATTATTTACCATGCGTATATTCCGGTCAGGATGAAACATTGGGGCTTCCATAAGTTCGTTTCGCAACTTTGTAATATATTTTCCGCCAACACCGTTCTCAAGAAGTACTTGACCAGCAAAAATATTTCCCCAACCCATCATTTCATTTCGCTCATACTGCCTAATTAGGTCTGCGCCTGCAATCTGATTACCTGGCCCTTCTTGCTGATCCCAAGCAATCCGATTCGCCATTTGATCAGAAGAAGTCAGATCAAACCATGAACCATTTACTACAATCCAGGATCCATATTTGTTCGTAACCAATGATCCTTCACCATAGCCTGAAGTATCCTCAGGTCTGCCCCAGTCGGTGGAGCTGCCTCGTTGGTAAATAGTAGTGCCAATTTTATTGGCTAAATTCGCCCTGTCTTGGTCGCTTCTAATTCTATAATGATCGTTAAATGTCCTTGTTGACATCATGGCAGCATTCTGATTCGCACTAGCGTACCCGTTGCTCCAATAATTTCCGGATGCCGGTCCAATTCTGTGTTGTCCATACTGGTTGTTGCCAAATCCCTGGTTCCAACTATCTGAATAATCATACATCTGATAACCGGCGCCCCCACCACTCATCTCCAAATCCCGCATTACCTCTTCCGGACGATCACCCAGCGGATCGTTGAACAACACGGGATTATTGTAGGCGTAGTTATACGGTGAATAGGAACTGCTGACGGATGCCAGCGGATCTACCTGCATGAACCTGCCCAATGCGGCATCATAGCCCCTGAAGAAGGTTTCATACCAACCACTGTTGGCGTTTAATTCGGCTCCGGCGTTGTAAAGAAATTTGTTACTGTGATCCTCCCTGGTCCAGCTGTTCTCAGTCCGTAAACCAAAGGGGTAGTACTCGTTGTATTGTATGACGTTGGTGGATGTGTGTGTCACTGTAAAATCGTCGAAGTATACCCAGTTCGGGGAGTCGTTGTCGTAGCTCAAATATACGAAAAGGTAGCCTTCCTCTTCAATCGTCTTTGTTGGAAAAGAAAGCTTTTGCTTTGTAAATGTTACATCCGGTGCTAATTGGTATCCGGCGTCCAGTACATTGTAATTTTTATCAAATAAAATGAAGTTCAGATACGCCGCGGGCCGGCTTGTTCCCTGATTGCCTCCGGATCCAAATGCGGAAATTGTTTCGTCGATACCGCTGTAAATGGCTCCAGATTCCCCCGCGCCTCCACTTACACCGCCAAAGGCTGTCGACAGTAGGTTGATCAATACGGAATTCGCGGTAGAGGATGTGCCAAAACCGCTCGATCCTTCATGGTATTCCCAAACCTCCATATCCACTTTATCCCCCGGCAAAACCTTCAGACTTTTTGATGGACCAATTTTGTAGGTCGAGTTCATCTTAATCACTTTAGCCCCGGAAGTGGTATGATTGGCGCCAATAAATGTCTCTATAAAACCGGGATCGATATTCAAATACTGATCGGTGTCATCATTACTGTCGCCTTCGAAAGTGGCGACTGGGGAGAGGGGATCCGGCGTTTGAGAACTGAATACCACCCTGGTATTTCCTTGATGATCAGAGATTGCATATTGGTATTCTAAGCTGGAACCGTTTTTCACAACGCGTCCTTCCGGCGATGCAAAGAATCTTAATTGACCACCTTCGTAGACGAATCCTCCGAGGTAATCAGTCGCATTTGTTGCCGAGTCAATGATGGTCATTCTCAATTTATTGCCAGCGGCATCATAGACATAGTTGATCGCCTTCCCCGTGGAAAACTTGATCCTTCTCACCTTCCCTAATATATTGTAGTGAATGCTGTCGATTCCTTTATTCTTGTCGGCGGTAAGATGTCCTTCCTGATCGTAAGTATATTCGGTTTCCTCTGATGCATTATTCTTAAAGTCACTCATTCCATCTGAATTGGAAATGGCATCTTCCACTTTTTGGAGCTGATTTCCTTGTGCGGGATTATACGTATACAGCAGATCGTCTATTGGTTGAGCCACGTGACCCGGAGTTCCGTTAATGATCTGATGTTGGCGGTGGTTGCGCAAGAGTGATTTGATGTTTCCGTTATAATCGTAGGTAAGGGATTCATTGATGGCCCCGGAGTATTTTGTCCATGCGCTCCCGCTATTTGTTTGTGATGTTGCAGCAAGCAAACGACCCGACTGGTCATACTTGTACTTGTAACTCTGCTGACCATCCATGGTGGTGCCCGCTCCGGCACCCTTCCATTTGATTGCAGAGATGTTTCCATTAAAATAGTTTTGATCCTGAGCCTGATCGTTTAATCCGGCTTCAGGCGTTTCGTATAGAAGCTCCATTCCAAAGAGATCGTTTGTGTCATCATTGTTGAGTGTGTTAATGTTTAATTGTGAGTTGTTAATCGACGCAAGCCATCCCCTGATATTGTACCGATAATCAACAGATTGCAGAAAATTTGTTCCGGACAGATTGTGCAACTTCTTATCAATAAGCTGCCCCAGAGCATTGTATTCATATTGGGCCACCAGTTGGTCTGACGGGGCATTGTTTATGTTTTGATAAATCTTTGTTACGCGGCCGGCATGGTCGTAATTCAGCTTCCTGATTATGACGACTGCGCCATTATTATGGGAAGTCTTTGTTTCCGTCAGTTGACGTAGATTGTTATAAAAACTGGTACTTCGATCGACCCCGTTGAGATGATTCTCGGCTATCGTCTGGATGGGTCTGTACCATTTATCATAATATTGTACAGCATTGAGCCAGGTGTCTGTCCCTATGATGCGTATCTTTCCGCCAGTAGGCAGCCCGATAACAGCCGTGTTGTTGCTGGTAATTCCTTGTTCGGGAACCAGCGAAAAAGTATGTGCTTCAACGTCCCATCCGGGATAGGATAGGAAAGAATAGTGATCAAAGTAGCTCACCGTAAGCAGGTTTTTCTGGCTCGCGGCAGGATAGGTTCGGTTAAGCGTATAACCAACCGTGTCTGCGGTAGACAATTCATAAACGTGCAATTGGTTATCCACAGCCGACTGTATCGTGGCTCTGGTTGACTGGGGAATAGTCTTATACCCAGTTATCACCGGTCTTCCATGCACATCGTATTTAAGAAATGCCCATTCTTCCCGGGTCCTCTGGTCAGCATTTTGGTTAAGCACCGGGCGGTTAAGGATGTCATACACGGTATATACCCAACCACCCGCAGGCGCTTTGTATTCAACGAGTCTTCCGAGTGCATCATACCTGTATTGAAATGCCCATTGATCGAGGAACGCCTGGTTTGGACTAAGGTTAACGATTTTAGTTCCTTCCGGAGTAATCGTATATGCCAACCGACCGAAATCATCATAGACGAAAACGGTTTGCAGCCATTCAGTGGCGGTTGCCTGAACTGATTCTAAGACTGTTAGTCCGGCTTTATCGACATAGCGTTTGATCTTGTTTCCATTTTCATCAGTTGTAATGCTGACCCTTAACTGATAGTCCTGGTAAACGGTATTACTTACGGGTAGTCCTGAGATGACCTTCCATATGCGGATATTGTCAGACGCCCTGTTTAATAAATATTCTTGGACTACTTTTTTGTTTTGTAAATGCCATGCTTCTCCTGTACCGGTAAATGACAACATCCGTTGCAACGGGGATGGCTCAACTTCAGTTTTGGAATAGGGTTTAGTGTCGGTGTCAAGCTTCAGATTGCTGTTTTGATAAAACGCGTATTGTTCGCTGTCAATATACCCACCATCGTCCAGAGCTGCCACACGGAACTTTGCGTGGCCTTCTTCGCTGATATAGGGTAGAAATTGTTCCAATTGTCTACCATGGATGTCATATTTTGGTGTCTGAATGACATCCGTTTTGAGTGGTGACGCTTGTGATGCAATTGTCTGCAGTGAATTTCCCAATCCTCCGATATAGGTAATGCTTTGGGTTCGTTCTCCGGCGATCAGTTCTTCAATTCCTTCCGCAGTAGTGATGCCTTCTTTACCAATCTTATTGACGATCACGTAATTCATAGGGCTTTGCTCATCTACAGACTGATTTAACAGAACCGGCGTAGAGGTACCCGAACCAGTCATTCCTGATTTCGTAACTGACACTGTATAGGTCCCTGCGCGAGTGGCTTCTACAGTTGCAGTGCTGCCGATTTCTATATTGTCCCGTTTCCATTCATAAGTGTGATACGTGTTATTACTGACAGAGAGCAGTATTTCACTTCCCATGGAAAGAGACGTGCCGGAGTGGGCGATCACTGGCTTAGGATACACGGTTGCAGTAACGGGCAATCGCCCGCTTTCACACCCGGTGGTCGAGTTGAAAGACGAAACATAATAAGTCGTATTGCCTGAGACCGTTGGCGAATATGACATACTTGAATTAAGAAGATTTCCGTTTGTCTGGCTGTCATACCATTTATTGTTATTACCGTTTGTGCCGATGCCGGCGGACAAATTAACGAGTCCTGGCTCTTCTCTTTCACCATTGACTGGTGAGGGACTTCCAACGGCAGGATCCAAGGATACGTAAATGCTCCCACTTCCGTTGCTCCAGCATCCTGTCACGTTGTGGCGTGCACGGATATAGTACGGGCCTGTGGTTGTGGCCGCGTAAGTGGCATTCGCGTCGGCCGGGCTTTCCCCCAATGGGTCCGCACCTTGCCAATACCAGGTAATATCCGTTGGCGGTGTAATCCTTTGGATCGTTCCAACACCACAGGTGTTTAAAATCGTTGGATTTGCCGGATCAGGTGGTAATGCGTGTATGGTAATCGCTACACTTGAGCTTGCATCACTCCAGCAATTTGTGGTGTTATTTCGTGCTCTGAGATAATAAGTGCCCGAAGAAGGGACAGTATAGGATATATTCGAATCAGTTGTGTTTTCCCCATCGGGGTTGGTTCCTTGCCAAAACCATGTTTCGCCGGAAGGAGGTACGGAGCGTTCAATTATTCCTGTGTTACAGTCATTTTGAATTTGAGGTGCATTGGGAGTTAATGGAAGTGGGTGAACATTTACTGCTACGCTGGAGCTGGTCAGACTCCAACATCCGGTCGCATTGTTTCTCGCCCTAAGATAGTATGGTTCGGAGGTTGTTGCTTCGTATGTAGGGCCTGAAAAGGCTGTACTGATGTCGTTCTCTTTAGTGTCTTGCCAGTACCATGTGATACCGGCAGGTGGATCTGCACGGCTGAGAACCGCTACTCCGCAGTTCCCTTCACTGGTAGGTGAAGAAGGCGGAGGTGGTGGCTGGTTAACGGTGACGGTCCTCTGTGCAGGGGCGCTCCAACATTCCGTGTCCATATCGTAGGCGCGCAGGTAGTACGTGTTGGACACGGAGATAGTATAATTCTGCATGTTATTCATGATGGTCCCTTCAGGTGAAGTTTGCCAGCACCAGCGGATAAACTGGGATGGGGGTGATCCATTCCAGGAAAGTGTGACGTCACCACAGTTATTATTTGATGATAAAGGTGTTGGAGGAACAGGTGGGGGTGGTGTAAAAGTGGCCGAAACACCAGTGCTTGAGGTACTCCAACATCCGGTTGAGTTATTGTAAGCCCGGATATAATACATGTCTTCAGTTTCAGCGGTATATGTCAGATTTGCGTTGGCCGTGCTGGTGCTGGATGAATTTGTGCCTTGCCAATACCACGTTATTCCCGAGGGTGGTGCCCCTCTGGTGAGAACAACGCTTGAGCAATTGCGTTGAACTGTAGGAACAGCTGGCGCCGCAGGGATGGGTGTCACCGCGACAGCAATCCCCGTTGCAGAACTCCAGCATCCGGTTGTATTGTTTCGCGATTTTAGGAAATACGTTCCGGAAGCTGTGGCAATATATGTCGCATTAGCGTCCGTCATAATGTTCTGCGCATCGTTGGTTCCCTGCCAGTACCAGGTAAACCCGGGCGGCGGAGTTCCTCTGGTAAGCTGCACTTGTCCGCATAGTTGTTGAGAAGAAGGAGTAGACGGTGGGCTGGGATTGGGGTTTACGGTCACCGTGATTTGCGAGGCTCCGCTCCAGCAATTTGAAAGGAGATTATAAGCGCGGAGGTAATATGTTCCTGATACCGAAGCACTATAAGACGACGTCATGTCGCCTGTGCTGGTGCCAGTCGATGAGGTTTGCCAGTACCATCGCACGTCTGTCGGAGGCGTGCCACTCCACGAAAGAGTCACATTACCGCACGTGTTTCCGGATTTTGACGGAGTTGGAGGTGTGGCTGGGGGAGGTGTCAGAGAGACAGTAATGCCCGTGCTTGCACCCCAGCAACCGGTCGTGTTATTGTAGCTCCGGATGTAATATGTCGTTGAAGTATTTACAGTATAGGTCGGCGCTGAGTTGCCTGTGCTCGTTCCAGCGGAGCTTGTGCCTTGCCAGTACCATGTAATTCCCGAAGGCGGTGTACCCATCGTGAGCACGCCGTAAGAACAATAATCTGTGAAGGTCGGTGTTGCTGGAGCAGCTGGATTTGGGTTTACTGTAACGTTAACATAACCGGCGCCTGAACTCCAAACACCACAGGAAGGTTTGAAGGCCCGGAGATAATATCTTCCAGTCGCATTGGCTGTGTATGTGGAACTGCTGTTGGCTACCGAAGTGCCATTGGATGCGGTTTGCCAATACCATACTGTGCCAACGGGAGGTGAGCTAGTCCGTGTCAGTGTCTTGGGGCCACAATAGTTTGTTGAAGCCGTTGGGTTCGGAGGTATTGAGGGAGCAGTACATCCTCCACCGCCACCATCGTCTGGCGGAGGGACATACATCGGCTCGATCTGACCTGGTGCGGACTGATCGGGTTGCGCCTGGCCTGCTGCCTGGATGAAAAGAAAAGAACTGATACAGAGTGTCAATAATATTTTCAGTGACATATTACTCTTGATTAATTGCCAGCTAATTTGTATTCGTAATGTTGAATGATATTTTGCTCGTGATCTCGGATGAGTCTAAGCCGATCCAATTCGTCGTACTCATAGAATGTCGATTGGAGATTGATGTCGGTTTCGGTCGCGGCTCTGCCGAAAGCATCATAGCAAGTTGTCTTAATCAGGGATGCCTCCGGATACAATCTGAGTTCATCAACTTTAATATTGGATCCGGTTAGCTGTATTGTGTTTGAAGTGTCGGTGATCTGGATCAGCTTTCTTACGAGTTGGAAACCGTCAGCGGATGCGGGTTGCAATTCACTTTGTAAGAGCGCAGCTCCTCCCGTCAAAGCTAAATTTACCGTCCCTCCTTTCTGATAGTAGCTCAGATTATAGTTTCCAGCCGGAAGACCGGTTTTTGAAATCGTGTTGGGACTTGTAAGGTATAAAACGTTTGTACCTGTTTTTGAATCGTTATCAAGGATGTTCGGTTCAAGGTATTTGGTATAAGTGTAACTGAAATCTACATCTGCGCTGCTCACGTTTGTTTCGAAGTGTAAGGATGCGCTCCACGTTCCTGGAGTAAGATCCACTGATCCGCTGCCGGATGGCATGCTCATTCCCTGGATGATCTGCTCAGTCCCTTTCGAGAAGATCAGTTCTACGGGCTCTCCTTGCGTTCTCACAATTGTATAAGTGTAATTTATCGTCTGCGCTGATTCAATTGTTACGGATGTTGTTTGTCCGTTGGCATACAGCGAGACGGATTTTGTAGCCGTTTGTGAACCGGCGTCCATCGTCCACCCACCATAGTCTTTGGTTTCAAAACTGGTGTACGCGACCTGGTTTGTTTGTGCGTTCGTAATATTAGCAATCGGCGCTCCATGAAAATCATCAATGATGACTGCAGTAGGTGTTCCGCCTACTTGTTGAGTTTCCACTGGAAATCCGCTGGCATTATATTTCAATGAAGATATCTTTTGGACGTATTGAGATGGATTCGCTAAAAAGGTGTTTTTTAACACGGGACTTGTGAATCGTCCGAGGTAAAAGTCCTTGGGGTAAACAAATTCTGCTCCCCATAAAGCGTAATCTGTTTTTTCGTAGCCTATGAGATACTCATTTGAACCCTCGGCTGTCAGGTGTCTTGTTTCAACGGGATAGGAAATCATGTATCGGCCTTGCATTTCAGAGAATACACCAGTTGACGGGTAGTCTACAGGATAGGTGAACTCTTTCTCATGTATTAGATTGTCTTCAGAGGTGGTGCTGGTTATTCTATTTAACAAGTAGTATCCGTCTGTCCTATCATAATAAAAGGTCTGCGTACTTAGGGAGCTAATTGTTCCGCTGTTTTGCTCGTAGTGGTATTTATTGGATTCCTTCTGATAACTAAATTTGGCCTCTTGTGAATAGGTTTTTCTTGAAACACTGCTGACTTGTGGGGTCTGGATTATATATAATTTGGTCCACGCGGCATTTAGTCCTTTGATCGAGGTGTATGTCGGGTGTTCTTCGAATTGGTTTATGGTGTTATTGACTAATGTTGATATTCCTGCCTCAACTTTAAAATGGCTTATTTCAGTTGGGTTACCAGATTTCCAACTCAAATCCGAAGAGATATAGTAGGGGAAGGTCTGTGAGGCACCCTCAGCTACGCTGAACTTTGTGGTTGTTTTTCCGGATACGTTGTAATCGTTACCCTTATACACCGTGACATATTCGTAGACAAGTGGTGCCGATTCGTAGGTTCCAATACCTGTCGATCCAACAGGGATCAACATACATTTGTAATTAAGTGTATCGCCATGCATTACATCCTCGACTGGCAGGTGGGTTTGGGCGAATGAGGGCATGTGCAACAGTACACCGCTAGTTGTTCCTGTGTTTGGATTGAGGTATTCATAATTTGTTACTGCATCAATGTTGCTATACGGATCCTTTACCGTAATCTTGGATATGCGCATTCCGGGACCGTATGCATTTCCTGAACCGTATCGATTGTTTTCGAAAGTATATTCTGTAATGCCACCCAGCGGAGATATGATGCTGCTAAGCATGCAACCATCGACATAATAAGGACTCAGGTTCCGGTTGCTTGTTGAGATTTCCTGACCTAAAAATGTGGTGGCGGGAACTAGGCTCTCATTTGCTGTTGCGCCATTGAAGTATCCCCATGGATCCTGTGCAGCAGACGATGGTGGCGGTAGTTGTTTGGAAGAGTAGAAGAATTGATAGGGCGGATTTGTAATTGATGTTCCAACCGCCTCCTGGATACCTTCTAATTTCAATCTGGTATCAGAGGATCCACCTGTGCCAGTAAAGTAGGTATAATTAAGATTGAATCTTCTATCCTCAATGTAGGTTCTGGTGAATGGATCTTTGCGATAGATCGTGATTCGCTCGAGTTTTTTAAGGTCTTGTTTATCGGTTCGTGTTCCGAGTTGGAAGGTAACTTTACCCTTGCTTGATTCGATGCTTTCCAGGAATCTGGTGCCTGAAACTGAGACTGTTTCGCTTCCAAATGTATTTTCAACTTCATATTGAGCTCTGTGTGCAGTTTTTGCCGGATCAATGTCGTAGAAGAAATGCAGATAGCCATTCTTAGTTGCCTGATAGGTAGTTGATGAGGTTGCGGTATAATTGAATCGTATGGTGTCGGTATTGTCCGGTGAAATGATTTTTGATAAATACCAACTGGATATGTAAGTTAAGGTCGAAGTTCCGTAGTATCCGACGCTGGCGGATTTTTCTCCTTCTTCATAAATATATCTTGTTCCATCATACGTGGTTATAATCGCATCTGATAACGTTGTTGTGTTATTGAAAGTAATCTTCAGTTGTGTTTTGGGAATTGTCTGAGGTTGTAGCTGGTTATCAAACATAAACTTCCCTGCTTGCATGCCAGTGCTATAATAGAAGAGATCTGGCTGCATGTCATAATCGCCGTCTGCCAGGGCAAAGAGGGTTGATTCGGGAATTTGGTCTGTCTCGTTCGGAATCGAGCCCGCAAATGCAAAATAGCTGTTTGGCCATTCATCCGGTTTGCCTCTTACCGTACGCGTAATTATACCAGGCGCGTTTAGTGACCACCCTAAACCAACTATGCCAGCGACCTCCGACACTTTAATCCCTGACGCGTTATAGCTGATGGAAACCGGATAAGCGAGCTTTTTGCCTTGGATTGTATGCAATGGTATGCTGATGTCCGGAACACCTGTGTGGAGGTCTACCGGGTTGTCTATCATCTTAACATGGGAGGATGAACTCGGAGGAGGTGAGAGAATGTTCTGTGCTCTAGAGTCTACCTGAATAATTAAGAATAGGATCGCCAGAAGAATGACGTTCTTCATACCTCTTTGGTTTAGGTTAGGTAGTTAAATAATGGCTACAAGATCAGTTATTTCAATCGCTGAAGCATCCCCCCGGGGGGTGATGTTTATTAGAGATTGAATTGTTCAGAGGTAATCCAGTTTTTTATTTCTTCGATTTTTGTAACTCCAGCTTTGCTGACTATTCTTTTACGATGTGTTTTTACCGTTTCCGCCGTAATCAACAATTGTTCAGAAATCTGTTTGGTATTTAAACCCTTCATAGAAAGCTCAAAGACTTCCAGTTCTCTTTTTGTCAGCGATTTTGTGAGTGAAGAAAGCTGCCTGAGGATTTTCTTATGATCATTCAGAGAAGTGGCATCGATTACGTTTACCACGACGCAATAAGTCTTGGAGCATTGATTAAGATCCGCCATGATAGCGGCTAGTTGTGAATATGCACTAATGCAGTCTGATGGTTCTTTACTGAATTCTTTTGCCTCATGTGACGGAACATTGACGCTAAACTGATGTATCATAAAAAAGAGGGTTAAGTTTACCAGCTTTGCAAAGGTGAAAGTGTTGAATCTTGTTGATCGGCTTTTCCTCTTTCAGTACTGCACTAACATGATCGATTCCCGAAAGAGATAGTGGAGTATTGTTCTCATTCTGATTTCACGTTAATGTCAGAAGACAAGCATAGGGAATTCTCAGTTATTCAGGAACAATCCTCATTTACCCGTTGCGAACGTTGCCACTCATTCACCATTGTAAATAGTAAAAGCCCGTCTGGCCTTTTTTAGTTTTAAAAAGGATCAGATGGGCTTCAATAGGGAAGGTAGTGATTATTATTTCTTCCGTGATAGGAGCATGAGAAAAAAATGTGTTCGTATTTAACCCTTAGGGGAATGGTGAACGGGATTTTTATGGATCGCATGAATGTTCAAGTCGATTGTATTAATATGATCCTAATCAGTGTGGCTGCATACCTTATCTGGAAGGAATTGTTTAGAAAGGTGTCTGTGGATTCCAGTAAATAATCTGAATCCGGCCGGCATTGTAGTGAAAGCTTTTTCACCAATAGTTGGTGAGGACCGTTTCTACATACACGATCTCCCCGCCGGATTTTATATTGTCTCCATCGGCAACCGCAAAATCCGGATGGTCAAGAAATGACGGCGGGTAAAAAGAATATGGCCATGTTGCAATGACGATTATCGTGCGGACATAAAGTTTCGTTCACCGTCAGCAATTTTTACTAACGTCCCATCGTCAATTAAACCCTTTAAGGGCCGGAACAACTCACCGCCACACCCCCGCATTGCATGCGGGGCTATTCTGATTGAATCCCTCCAGGATTTTGAAGATCACAGCACCCCGGCCCCTGGCATCCGGCACCTGGTATCCGGCAACCCGAACCAGGCACCCGGCCTCTGCCGCGTTCCCCAATGACAACCACACCCCCCCCTCGTGACCACCATCATTTGTAACCTGGTCAATCCTCTCTTAATTGATGATGGCTTTTCAATTTGACAAAATGAAATCAACACGAATATTTCTCCTGACGGCGATCGCCCTGAATCTTGCGGCGTGTTCGCCCATGGCATCGCAATCACAGTACAATCCTGACCAACAGGTTACGGTTGATGTCTTCTATACGGAACTGAGTCCCTTTGGGCGATGGATCGATTATCGTCCCTATGGATATGTCTGGATTCCCGACGTGGCCGTGGGGTTCAGTCCTTACGCCACACAGGGGCATTGGGTATACACCAGCTTCGGCTGGACGTGGTATTCGTATTACGCCTGGGGATGGGCGCCATTCCATTATGGACGCTGGCACTACGACGTGGCGTATGGCTGGATGTGGTTTCCCGATACCGTCTGGGGACCGGCGTGGGTGGTCTGGAGACGCGGCGGCGGATACTCCGGATGGACGCCGCTGGGTATTGGCATTACGGTGAAGGCAGTTATTGGGGGACGTCATATCGTCCCGCATGAGCATTGGGTATTTGTAAGGGATCACGATCTTCCGCGGGAACACATCCACCAGTACCGTGTCGAGCGGTCGAAAAATCCTGACCTCATCAGGCATGCACCGATACCAGCACGCGTACGCGAGGAGCAACGTATCCAGTATATGCCGGGGCCGGACAGAACAGAGATCGAGCAGACAGCCAACCGCCGGATAAACGAGGTTGAGATCGCGGAGCGCAGTTCACCGGGCGCTACCACACTGCGCAATGACAGACTGAATGTCTACAAGCCCGAGATCCGGAAAGAAGCTCCGGGCGAAGCGAAGCCGGCACCGGAAAGAGTATACAAGCCGGAAGAAATCGAAATGCCGTCGGATCGACGCGGGCGCACGAGGCCCGATGTAAGTCGCCAGCCTGAACCACCGCGTCAGCCTGATGTCAGCCGTCAGCCCCGCGAAGAGCAGCGACTACCTGCCCGGCGCCCATCGCGGTCAACCGAGATCAAGAAGAAAGCACCCGACAGCAGCCAGCCCCAGAAGCGTTCGGACAGGAACAGGAGAGGGGCCGTTTAGGCGGTGAGGATTCGTCATGGAGAAAGCTTCATAGTTCTATCACTTGGACAAAATGGTTGCCGGTTGCCGGATGCCGGGATGTCAGAGCGGGTGGCCTGTTGCTGTGGACCGTGGACTGTGGACCGTCGACCACCTGTTACTCCGCTCTGATCAAATTATTACTCTCAATCTGCAGAAAACTAATCCCCGTATTCCTTACCTCTTTCAGTATCTTAGTGTCCACGACAAAAGATGCTGCGATCTTGTCGTTCTGCAGAAGGAACAAAGTGTCGTTATTCACTTTGATCCGTCCTCTCCACGTTACTTTGCTCTCGCTTCCCAAATCGTACGTGCTGTCAGTGTATACTTTCAGCTGCACCGCTCCCAGCGATGCTTTCCTGGTCGCAACCAGGACGGTCCTTTTGCCTGAGTACGCTTTTCCCTTGTCAGGGAGGACCGATTGTCCTACGATCACGAGCAGTAATCCTCCGATGGTGATCAGGTATATTATCCCCGCGGTTTTGATCTGTTTTTTGTTTCGCCTGACGAGCCCGATGATCAAATAGATCAATACCAGTATCAGCCATGATACCGTTATGATGAATTTGATGAAGAACGCGCTCATGGGTATGAAGATCTTTACAGTGCCTTCAATCTATACACGGGAATCATTCTATTTGGTGGTGTTGTCCTGCCATTCAGGTATGCATTCATAATTTACGCCGGTGAGGATGGTTATCATATCAGCTCCGGACTCATGTTGCTATTTCGGCCGACACGGGTCACTGACCAAACAGGAACTTGTCTCTTCCCTGTCGATCACGCATGGCCAGCCTTACCTAAATATCCAAATTTTACATCAATTTTCTTAGCATTTCTTTCGGATTCATTTCCTGACAGTTAGTCCACGGTCGACAGTCCACGGACCACAGCCCTTTTGCGGACCGTCAACTGTGGTCTGTGGTCCGTGGTCCGTCGTCTGAATGGGGGCGTGCGGCTGAGTGTTCTGTTTTTCATAGTAGGGCTTTGCGTGAGTGGTGAGTGCTGAGTGGTGAGTGAGGTCATGCGGATATCCAAGGGTTGCATTTCATAGCGGGGGCGCTTTGCTTGTGGGAGGGATCGGAGGTTTGCACTGCTGACAGACCGTGGGCTGTGGTCCGTCGTCTGTGGACTGTGGTCTATCTCACAAACAATATCCTGCCGTCCGTCTTCTCCAGCGCAACAGTCATGGTCCGGCCCCCGCGATCTTTTGAGAATGATTTGCCTTTCAAAAGAATTGCTTTGTCAGAAATGTCTATGGAGTCGAAGAAATTAAAGCCATGTTGGTGGTAAAGTCCTTCGGTCTGCCAAAGAAGTTTGCCGGTGTCGATGTCCAGCGCATAAGCGTTTTCCCCTGCGCCCAGGTATAAGATGTGGATTTCGGATTTTCCCACGGTGAGGTTGAAACTTAAGAGTTTTGTTTGCCATACCGTACCGAGATCGTTTTTGTTGAGACAATAAACGATGTTATAGCTTCCGTCATCATTGGTAATTTCGAAAAATATGATGACGCATTGATCCGATTCAAAGTAGTGGATCTTGCGGGTATAGAAGTATTGATCAAAGTTGATATTCTTACTCAACTTACCTGCACTCAGATGTCCGGAGTAGTTGGCCTGAATGGTGTCATCCGATAATTCGATGAGGAATTCTTCGGGCTGAAATACGTCGCCTTTCACAATCCGCGCTTCCTGCAATGCATTATTTTCAATGTTGCGCGTATCGCTGGAAATAGTTTTCCTGGCGATGGAATCTGATGTGACAATCTCTTTATCGTCAACAGCCGGTTTACTACAAGATGAAAAAATCAGGATAATAAGGAGAATCGGCAAAAGTCCGGTTTTCATTTTTGAGGTTGCCCAGTAACGTTTTCGGGATCGCAATAGCCGGCAAGTTAACAAATCGTATTGGAGGATCTTGATTGGAGGTATCGGGTTACTGAGGCTGGTCTGGTCGCTCGTGAAGCAGCATCCAGGATGTCCCGAACTTGTCGCGGAGCATGGCAAACCGGGATGCGAAGTGGGTTTCTTCCATTTTCATAAAGATCTGGCCGCCCTGGGAGAGGACGGTATAGATGCGCTCCGCTTCTGATGCGGAGTCAACACGCAGTGTCAGATACGCGCTGCGCATGGGTTCGGCGTTGGGAATATCGGCGCCCATGAGCACCACATCCCCGATTTCCATGCGCGCATGGAGCACAGCGTTTTTCCAGTCCTCGCGAACATTAATTTCTTCTGGTTGCTCGCCGTGCGTGATCATTCCCGTAATCTTCCCGCCGAGGTGTTTCTCGTAGTACCGGAACGCATCAGCGCAGTGGCCGGGATAATTGACGTAGATGTCGAGTTTCATAAGCAGCTTCTTTGTGGTGAAGTTAGTCAAATAACGGTCCACAGTCGACGGTCCACCGTCCACGGCAACCCGTTTCGCCCCATGCACTGTTCTTTTTCCACGGCCGCAATCTTAAATCTTAAATTTTGAATCTTGAATTCGTCCACGGTCCACGGCAATAGTACTATGAAGCTTTCGTGACACGCACCTCGATGGAAATGCGAGGCGCTGACACACCGGCCTCCGGCAACCGGTGCCGGGCCGTCCAGTAAGTCCGCACGCGTCACTCACCCGTAACCACTGACCTTTCTGCCGCACCGCCACGATTGC
>JBARAD010000099.1:0-14224 GCA_049791675.1 Chryseosolibacter sp. | reverse complement strand
CATGAGGAGTGGGTTGCGACGGCGGGAAGGAGAGGGACTTTTACCATTGCTGAAGGCTTCGAATTAAGGTTAATGTTAATCGATGGGAGGCTTTATGAGAGAAGGTTTTACACATGAAAAAGAGATGGTGGGGGAGGTTGGGTTTACCAATGTGCGTGCGTACTACATGGTTAATCATGCTTTTCTTCACCTCACCCTAAATCCCTCTCCTCCGTGCCCGCCATAGCAGAGGGAGCATGAGGAGTGCGTTGCGACGGCGGGAAGGAGAGGGACTTTTACCATCGAAGCGATGGAGGCTATGCATCAAGAAAAGTGTAAACGGAAAGGGGAGGATTTGAGAGGGGATCAAGGTGACGGAAGGATAAGGAATGAAATGAGAATCAAATGAATCATATTATGGCGGATGATATGCATAAGGGGGCTCCTCCGAGAAATTTCTTTTTTGCAAGGATAAACAGAAAAGATTCCACGAAGGCCGAGCAGACTTATGGATGCATTTAAGGAGCAGGAAATTGCATGGATACAAATTCAGGAGACAGCATCCGATCGCTGATTTCATTGCTGATTTTTATTGTCATGAATGTAAACTGATTGTAGAGCTTGATGGTGAATATCATGATGACATTGGGCAAAAGCAATATGATGAAGGCAGAACCTATGAATTAAATGAATTGAAGGTTAAAGTAATCAGGTTTACAAACCGGGAGGTGTTTGATCATATCGCTTTTGTTCTCGACGAAATCAGCGCCCACCTTGTAGCATATGCTTATGAAAATGATAGGTGAATTTTTTCTACTTCTCCCTCGTTCGGCTTACCCCACCCGTTGCCAGGAACCACCATCCCTTCTGGGATGGAAGCAAGTCCCTCTCCTCGAGGAGAGGGATTTAGGGTGAGGTGAACAGATCGATGAACGAAGAACTAACTGCACGCTGACTTAGCATGAAGAACTATGACCTACACCGAACTACAAGTCACTACAAACTTCTCCTTCCTCCGCGGCGCTTCTCATCCCGAAGAATTGGTGGAACAGGCAGCAACGTTGGGCTATAAGGCCATCGCCATCACTGACCGGAATACTTTTGCCGGCATTGTGCGTGGACATATCGCCGCGAAAAAAACAGGGATACGGATTATTCCGGCATGCCGACTGGACCTGCTGGATGGTCCCAGTTTGCTGGCGTATCCTACGGATAGCAACGCCTATGCGCAAATATCAGCGCTCCTTACCCTCGGCAACCTCCGCACCGAAAAAGGACAATGCCACCTGTATAAAGCAGATGTATACCACCATGCAAAAGGATCCAGGTTTGTGGTACTGCCTCCGGATGCATTGAATGAAGTTTTCGACTTTGATGATGGTTTCAAGAAAGCATTGCAGGAATACCGCGGTGCTTTCGGTGAGCACCTTTATCTCGCAGCATCCCGTTACTACGGCGGCGAGGATGCAAAACAGTTGCATCGTCTCTATCAATTGGCAAAACAGCATCACCTCCCCATGGTCGCCACCAACGATGTGCATTATCATCGTCCTGAACGCAGGGAATTACAGGATGTGATGACCTGCGTGCGCGAAAAATGCACGATCTATAACGCGGGCTTCCGTTTACATCCCAATGCGGAAAGGTATCTCAAGCCTATCGAAGAAATGCAGCGCTTGTTCCGGAAATATCCCGATGCCATCAGAAGCACACTGGAAATCGCGGATGCTTGCCGTTTTTCACTGGATCAGTTAAAATACCAATATCCCAAAGAGATCACGAGCAACGGTCGTACGCCGCAGGAAGAGCTCGCTTTCCTGTCATGGGAAGGAGCGCGACAACTTTTTGAAGACAAGATCCCGGAAAAAATACAGGCATCTATCCGCTATGAATTGGACTTTATAGCACAGATGAACTACGCCGAATACTTTCTTACGGTGTATGATATTGTGCGTTATGCGCGTGGCCAGGGTATACTTTGCCAAGGGAGGGGATCAGCCGCCAACTCTACCGTTTGTTATTGTCTGGGAATTACGTCTGTCGACCCCTCGAAATTCGATCTGTTGTTCGAGCGGTTTATTTCTTCCGCCCGCAATGAACCTCCTGATATTGATGTTGACTTCGAGCACGAGCGGCGAGAAGAGGTCATGCAATACATCTACAAAAAATACGGGCGTGACCGCGCTGCCATTGTCGCAACGGTAACGCAGCAACATCACAAGGGCGCGATCCGCGATGTGGGCAAAGCCATGGGACTGTCTGTTGATACGATCAGTCGGCTGTCTGGCCTGATCTGGGATTTCGAGGATGACGGTTTCGATCGGGAACGTATGGCTAAGCAGGGATTGAATCCTGATGATCCGCACCTTCAGAAGGTGTTGCAGCTCACTGCGCAGTTCATGGGTTTTCCACGGCAACTGGGACAGCATACAGGAGGTTTTGTCATCACGCAGGGCAAACTATCCGATCTGTGTCCCATCCTGAATGCGCGGATGGAAGACCGCACCAATATCGAATGGAACAAGGATGACATCGATGCGCTCGGTTTCCTGAAGATAGATGTGCTGGCATTGGGCATGCTTACCTGTATCCGGAAAGCGTTTGACCTGGTGAAAAAACATTACGGGCGGGAGTGTACATTGGCCAACATCCCGCAGGATGATCCTGCCGTGTATGAGATGGTAAGTCATGCCGATACCATAGGCGTGTTCCAGATCGAAAGCAGGGCACAGCAATCCATGCTGCCGCGGCTGAAGCCGAAATGTTTCTATGACCTGGTGATCGAGGTAGCGATCGTCCGCCCCGGACCGATACAGGGAGATATGGTGCATCCATACCTGCGCCGCCGCAACGGCGAGGAACCGGTGGAATATCCATCCAAAGCGCTGGAAGCCATTTTAGGTCGTACACTAGGTGTTCCGTTATTCCAGGAGCAGGCCATGAAGATCGCGATCGTGGCCGCGGGCTTTACTGCGACAGAAGCCGATGAGCTGCGCCGCAGCATGGCGACCTTCAAGTCGAAAGGCCTGATGCGACATTTTGAAGAGAAACTGGTCAAAGGTATGATCAGCAACGGCTACTCCAAAGAATATGCCGGACGCGTGTTCAAACAACTGCTGGGGTTCGGCAGCTATGGTTTTCCGGAGAGCCACGCCGTCAGCTTTGCTTTGCTGGTATATGTTTCTTCATGGATCAAATGTTATTATCCGGATGTGTTTGCCTGCGCGTTGCTCAACAGCATGCCGATGGGATTCTACCAGCCGGCGCAGATCATTATCGATGCGCGTAAGCATGGCGTTGAAGTACTTCCCGTGGATATCAATGATTCGGATTGGGATAACAAACTGGAACAGAGAACAGCCAAATACTGGATCCTTCGCTTGGGCTTTCGGCAAGTGAAGGGCATGCGGGAAGAAGATATGAAAATATTGATCGATGGAAGAAAAAAAAGATATACTTCTATCCATGAACTTCGGGAAACAGGGCTGTCCGATGCGGCGCTCGAAAAGTTGGCAGATGCGGATGCATTCCGGTCTATCGGACTCGACCGCCGTCAGGCATTATGGGACGTATCGGCGAAGGACCGTCCGCTGGCGATCTATGGTGGTGATCATTCAAAGGGATTACCAGAAGAAAAAGTAGCCCTCCCGGAAATGAGGCTATCCGAACATGTGGTGCATGACTACGCGTCGACGTCACTTTCCTTAAAGGCGCACCCGGTGAGTTTTGTAAGGACGCAGCTTGACCAGCTCGGTATCCTGTCATCAAAAGCGCTGGAGAATGCAAAGGATGGCGATCGTGTGAAAGTAGCCGGACTGATCCTGGTAAGGCAACGACCGGGAACGGCAAGCGGGATTTGCTTTGTCACGCTTGAAGATGAAACGGGTACAATGAACCTGGTCGTGTTTCAAAAACTCTTTGATCAATACCGGAAGGAGATCATTCAATCGAAATTGCTGATGGTCGAAGGCAAACTCCAACGCGAAGGGGAGGTGGTTCACGTCATTGTCAGACGTTGCTTTAATTATTCACGATTACTGGGCCAACTCACCTCAACCCAAAAAGAAGAATTAACAGTCACCCTTTCCCGCGCCGACGAAAAATCATCTCCTTTTTTGGAGAACACGCGACCCGAAAAGAAGATCATACAGGGAAAGATTTTTCCGGAAGGGAGAAATTTCAGATAGTTGTGTTGATGTGTTAATGTGTTAAGGTGCTAATGTCTCCAATCAGGAGCCAGCCTCAACATCAAGAGGACAAACATTAACACCCTGGCACATTAAAACATTAACACAATTTCAACACTCCGACACATCAACACCTTAAAATCTTTTATTGACCCCGATATTGAAATAGAAGGGGATGGAAGGCTTTGTCTTGAAATCTTCCGTGATGATTTTACCGGTCTTTAAGTAGATATCATAACTGGGAAAGGAGTATCCTGCTTGCAATCCGTAAAAGAAGTTGCCTCCCGAGGGGATGTACCATCCATCCCGGATCTCAGGGTAGTATTCCTGCATGAGTGCACTGTGCCGTACTTTGGTTACAATGGATTTATCGAAGCCAAGTTCCGTAGCTGCATACCAGCGGGTTTTGTAATATCCCAGGGCCGCAGAAAATTCACTTCCAAAGTTTCCCATGGTGACAAAGTCAGATTGATATCTTCTGTAAATACCCTGGATCTTTACGCTGACAGCAAAGTTGTCGCTTCTGAATACTTCGGCCTGTATGCCCGCTTTTGTTTTAAAGTCATCGAGCAGATCCTCGCCGGCAGGCAGGGAGAATTCAGTGCCAATGATCAATGGGATCTTTGTATTTAGCTTGTACCCGTAACCGATTCCAAAGGTCGATGCATAATCCCATCCCGCATTCAGGTTAACGATATGTTTTTGTTCTTCCTGAAGGCTGCGCCAGTTTACTGTCTGAGCGAAGGTGTCATCCGCGATGGTTACAGCGGTGAGTATGAGGGAGAAATAGATGATATTTTTCATGTTGCTTATTTTATATGGTTTAGATAATCAAGGGCGACAGAATAGTAACTATTCCATCCGAAGTAAGGGATGTCGTGTCCGGTACCATTGATGAGGGTTAGCTGGACATTTGGATACGCGGAGGAGACGTTTTGCGCGTGGCTCAATCCGTAGGCGGTATTCAATTCGCTATAGAGGAACAGAACGGGCTTGGTAAACTGGTTGAGATTTTTCGTAAAGTCGAATCCTTCTTTATCAGCTGTTTCGAACAAGCTCTTTTGCACGATGGCGCCGGATCTCCAGAAGGGAGTGGGACCGGCATTTCCGATGGCATTTCCTGCTGCATGATCATGAGCTGTCATCAGGGCGAATTTGTAATCCAGTATTTCGTGCTCGTCTTCTTTCCCGGTGATGATCTGGTCATAGTAGAAGACATCGTTTAGATCTTCTGATAGCAGGTTTCCGTTACGTGTTCTCAGGATATAGTCCTTGGTGTCGTTCCAGTTAAAACCGCCTGGTTCGGAAAGAATGGCGCCGGCGATCGCTGACGGATAGCGGTCGATATAGGCTGTCGCCAGCATCGCTCCCCAGGAGTGTCCGAGGAGAAAGATCTCCTGGTCAGCGGATTGCCGGTAGTGCTGAATGACAGCGGACAGGTCTTCGATCATCAGGTCCATGCTGTAGATCTTTTTCGGGTGTCTGCGGGATAGACCGGATCCGCGTTGGTCATAGAAGATGACAAAATATCCCAGGTTTGCGAATGCTTTGCAATTGAGCATAGAGCGATAGTCACCTCCCGGTCCACCGTGAAGGACGACCATCATCGGGTCAGCAGCATTTCCATAAGTCTCTGCATGGAGATTGGTGCCGTTAACAGCGATCTGTGGCAGCGAACCATCCTGGTCGACAGTTCTGGGAACGAGGAGGCCAGGTTCTTCAGGCTCGAAGATCTGGTCTTCGCATCCTGTAATGGTCGCTGCGACAGCGAGTGCCAGAGCGATTAAGATTGATTGTGCTTTTAATGTTTTCATGATTGTTGGTTTTTGATTCTGCCATTAACACGGAAGAAAAGAGTTCGCGGCCGTCCGCACCGGTAGGCGCGAACAAGAATATTAGGAATTAGGCATTAGGAATTAGGCATTAGGCATTAGGAATTAGGCATTGGGAATTAGTCAGAGTCCAGACATGGGTTGAATGTGCGGTAGGTGGTAGGGACGCATTATTATGTGTCCTGATTGGTCATCAGTCATCAGTCATTAGGCATTAGGAATTGGGCATTAGGCATTGGGAATTTGGAATTAGGAATTAGTGAGAGTCCAGACATGGGTTGAATGTGCGGTAGGTTGTAGGGACGCATTATTATGCGTCCTGATTGGTCATCAGTCATCAGTCATTAGGCATTGGGAATTAGGCATTAGGCATTGGGAATTAGTCAGAGTCCAGACATGGGTTGAATATGCGGCCGGCGGCAGGAACGCACCGGGTTCAGGATTTAATATTCAAAATTTAGGATGTAAGATTGGGTGCTCTCCCGTGGACTAATGACGAAAGATGCCGCACATCCAGTCCATGGAGAAAGGAAAATAACACACATCCAATCCCGGTGGGATCTAATATGAAAATAACCCCAACCCGGGCTGCGTCAAATCTTAAATCTTAAACTTTGAATCTTAAACTTTGAATCTTAAACTTTGACCCTCACGCCGCACTGGCCATGTTAAAATACTCCGAAGGAGTTTTACCAGTCTCGATCTTGAAGTACTTGTTGAAAGTGGTCTTGGATTGAAATCCGCAGTCATACGCAAGTCCAAGGTAAGTGAATTTGTTGCTGTCAGGTAAAGCGGCAAGCGCCAGAAATTCCCGGATCCGGTAACTGTTGATGTAATGATAGAATGTCTTCCCTGCACGGGAATTAATGACCTGTGACAACTGATTGGGAATTACTTTTAGCGCGGCGGCCAGTTCGTCCAGGGTGAGATCAGGATTTTTATACGGCTTGTCTTGCAACATAAATTTTTCCAGGAGGTCCTGTAATCGCATGACGTCATCGTCTGTTAATCCGCTCCTTTGATATTTTTCGGAAGTCTGCTGATCTGACGGGTTATTTTCTGAGATATCCGTGATGTGATCATCCTTTACAGGCGTCAGAAAAACCGGAGTCTGGTTGATACCAAATACGCCGATGAAAAGAATGAAGAGGACAACGCCGCTGAAAATAACCTGATCATCGAAGAAGAAAGCCAGGACCCAGATACATCCGAGCCCCAGGGACATCCATTCCAGCCAGATCAGCTTTTTCTTCTCATGGTTTGAGAAGACGTTCTGCATTTTTCTGCGGTGTTTTTTTATCTCCAGTATGGCGGCGGTGGAATACGATAATCCAACGGTCACGAACAGGGTGATCTGGATGGCGCTATACCACTCAAAACCGGCGCCGCGATTCAGGTACACCTGCAGCTTTTCCTGCGCTGATAATGAATAGAATGGAATGGCTAAAATGACGAGCAGGAAGAATGGTATCAGGTGCAGGAAAATGCCGCCCATCCGGGGAAACCGGTTTGTGGTTGTCTGCACCGTATAAGCGTACAGAAAGAATCCATGAAGGATCGGGAAGGGCAGGATTATTTCCAGCAGGTGCGGGTACTGATACGACATCCTGGAATAGTCCAGTACGAAAAAGGACAGATGGATGGTCATGAAACCCATCCACGTGGCGAGAATATAATCAGCATTATTCTTATTCCTTTTGACCAGCGTCAATAGAAATAGAAAGAACGCGATTGATAAGCCAAAAAAGAAGAATAGGATCATGGGGTCCGGGTGCGACAGAAAAAACGTAAATGATCCGGAACGGGTTTCGGAAATTTTTCCCTGAAGTGTCATCAACATACGGATGGTCACATCACCACCCGGGCTGTAACCAGCGGTTCAAACTGTCACTTTGTTCTGACCAGACGGACGGCCAGGGGCGGACCATTCCGCCTGATAACAGTCGCGTGGTAAATTCCGGAGCCAGATGGTTTGCGATCGTCACCGCAGCCATCCCAATGGACGATGTTCTTTCCTGGCTTTAACAACAATGCGATGCTTTTGATCTTCCGCCCCAGCGGATCAATGATCTGAAGCTCGGCGTCGCCACCGGCTTCGCTGTGGATCGCAATGTCCGTTTCCTGCGTGAAGGGATTGGGAAAGCCATAGGCCATCGGTGTTTCCTCCTGCGCTTCAACGCCCGTTACCGTAGCCGTACGGAAAGTGTTGACAGCGGAAGCGATCTGGGGGATGCCGTAGAATTCCGGGGTAACACGCCAGTAATACCATGTGTCATGCTGTAACGTCTCGACCCACATGAATGTATCTTGCGTTCCAACGGAGAGCCATGAGTTTGAAAAGTCTTCGTGCGTGCTCAGTTCAAAATAATATCCCGATCCTGTTGCGGTGGAAGCCCAATCAAACATCACACTCAGGGGTTGGTCCAGGGATTCATGAACAGGGTGAAGCAATGTCGGCAGCGAGAGGTGTTCTGTGTTGAATTCAAATACAGGCGAAAGCGATTCTTCGTCTGACCATCCATGAAAGAAGTACGACTTTACCCTCCAGTAATATTTGTTGTTTGGGAAAAGCCCCGCTATCGACACACGCGTTTGATCAGTGTACTCGATCCGGTCAAGTGAAGAAAAGTCCGGGCTATGACTAACCTCGATCACATACCGGTAGGCATTGGGGACAAGGGACCAGCTAAAATCCACCACAGAGAACGGGACAACTGATTCGTGACCAGGGGCGAGCAATACGGCAGTTGGCAACAGTCTGGATTCGAACTGAAAGACTGACGACCAAAGACCGGAGGTGTTATCGCCGGCAGCCTTTACGCGCCAGTAGTGCGTTCTGTTTTCCTCCAGAGGATTTGTCAGGACATGCGTCGCATCCGTTGCATTTGCTTCCACAACATTTGCTGTAAAGTTTGGGTCCTCCGAGATCTGGATGGTATAGGATGTGGCGTCGATGTCGCTCCAGCGGAAAACAGGACTCGTGCCCGCGTTGATGCTGTAATTTTTGGGCGCGATCAGATTAATTGCAGCGTAAGCCTGTGGTTGCACGCGCGCTCCGATTAGAAACGCCGGCGAAACCTCATACGAGAATTTGTTGCCTTCAGGATCTTCGGAGGTAACCTGCAGTGAATAGTAACCGGCGCCGAGACCGGACGGCAGGTTCGCAGAAAACTCCCCGGTATTGGTCTGCGCTTCTAATGCCAGGGAAGTCCACACCGGATCATCCGCATGTTTTATGGATGCTGAAGTATTTTTCAGCCGGGGTGAGCCGCACGACTCATAGGAGCAATCGGAGATCGTGAATCTGACAAGAGCAGTCGCGCCTTCGTCGAACTCGTTGGTGTCGCGTCCGTTTGCGAGAAGGCGAAGGCTTTTTAAATAGGGAGGATTGCGATCCATATCCTCCTCCGTATTGAAGACAGTGGAAAGTCTGGCGACACCGAATTTTCCGCCGGTCTGAAAGTCGCGGTATTCAAAATCCAGCTGATAGGTTCCCGGGGTGACATCAATTTCGGGAAATGCACTTCCGCCATCATTATTAATAGATTGTTTAAGATTCCCCGTCTTGACAACGGTTCCCCCATGGTACAATGTGTAATTCACAGTCCCGCGCTCGCGTTCACCCGGACTCCGGTTGAAGGCTCCTCTTCCTAAAAATGTGGAATACCGGAGCGCCGCTGGCTGATGGTCTGGGATGAGGATGAAGTTCGGGATGGTGCGGCCCAGTACATAATCCATATGCTGCTCTTCGACGGTAAGAATTTTACGATCGATATGCTGGTAAAACCCGATGGTATTTCCTTCTTCCGCGCGGATGTCCGCGGTCTCCCAGACGTATCCGGATTGTTCGGGTAACGGGGACAGCGTGGCGAAGGATCCGATGTAACCTGTACCGGGAAGCTGTTGCTGTGTCTGAGTCAGCGGATGGTGCTGTGTCTGAAGGAGCGTAAAGGTAGCTGGCATTTCAATTGGATAGTTATTCCACGACGTGAACCAGGAATAGGGTGAACCGGACTTCACGTAGAAGGTCATGTGCTGGGATGCGCCGGGAGGAATACTGGGATTGTGGATGGTAATGTTGCTGAATGCTGAAGGATCATTGGAGCAGACCTTGTTTTCCATGATGCCTGTGCCGGTGCCTGCGACGATCTCGTAATATTCGTCGCCTGATGCGGCCTTCGCATTGTATTTGAACTCATATTTATAGTGTTCCGTATCTGAAACGTAAAGAGAATCGACCCCCCACGGAAATAATGTCATGATATTCCGGTCTTCTCCTGAAAAAATTGCGTTGCCGGAGGCGTAATTGGTGAGGTCGATTGGATTCCCGTCCTTATCCAGTGGTTTGAATGCAAGAACATTTTTCGCCAGCGATCTGTCCAGCGTGAGGGTGACATTCTTTTCCGTGTTGACACTTTCTGCGATGACCGTTCGCGAACCTCCGTCATAGTGAACAAGGATGTCATATTTGGCTTTCGGCAGGTAGAGTTCAAGTGCGCTTTGTTCGGGTTGTGGCTGAAAGGGCCGCCAGTAATAGGATCCTTCAATGCCGATCACGATCAGGTTGCCCGGTGATGGGCCTGTAAAATTGAGTACAGTCTTTTGTGGATTGAGCAGGACCAGCGGCGTTTTGATCGTGCTTGCACCGGACTTGATATTGATCGATCCGGTATACGCGTCCGGAAGATTTTGTGGCGCTACTTCAGAGGCAGCACTCAACGTAAGTTCCACCGCTCGGGTTTCATGGGCATTGAGGGTGAAGGAAGCTGGCGCGATCGTCAATGTGAAAGGCGCATGCGAAATGATTCCTTCCGCAGTGAGATCAAATGTTTTGGTTGCATTATCCGCATTGGTAACGGTGAGGGTGACAGTTTTCAGGAAGGATGGGGAAGGGTCCACTGTTCCGAAATGGATGGATCCTGGTGTTGCGAAGTGCGGCGCGTTGATCGCATCATAGATGTCGATCAAACCCGCGCCCTGGTCCCAGAGGACAGGAGATACAGAGCGCGCAGTGCCCATGAGCAGATTTTTGACCATCTCCGGTGTCAGGTGCGGTTTCTTTTCGAGGAGCAGGGCTACCGCGCCGGCTACATGCGGGCTTGCCATGGAAGTACCGCTGAAAGATTGATACTGTTGATTGAGGAAGGTGGAATTGATATCGGTGCCGGGTGCGGAGACATCAGGTTTAAATCGAAGGCTTTCAGTGGGTCCTTTTGAACTGAAATAGGCAGTCTGTTTATAATTATCCGTGGCGCCGACGGTAATGGCATTTTCTGCTGTTCCCGGCGCATCGATCGTCAGATAGTCGCCCCGGTTTCCGGCAGCGATGGAGAACACGACACCTTTCGCGATGGCATTGTTCACAGCCTCGCTGAGTGGTTCTTCGGGATCCGGAACGCGGCCCAGACTCATGTTCACGACATCGATGGCATCATCGGTGGCGGGGTCCTGGTCGGGATCGGCACAGCGTTCAATGGCGGCCAGTATCCAGGAATCGTAACCGAAGCCATACTGGTTCAATACTTTATAGGCGACGAGTTTCGCATCGGGCGCCACACCTTTGAACGAGACACCGTTCGCCGCCGCGATCCCCGCGACATGGGTTCCATGCCCGTGGTCGTCCATCGGGTCGCTGTCATTGTTGACAAAGTCATATCCGGAGGAAACCTTATACGACGGACCAAACCCCTGGCCAAGGTCGGGATGGTTGTAATCGATGCCTGTGTCGAGAATGCCGATCGTGATGTTCTTTCCGGTAACACCAAAGTCCTGCCACACTTGCGGCGCACGGATAAGGGCGTTGTTCTCACTGTGGGATGCTTCCACCTTTTGATCCTCCGTCACGCGGGCGACATAGGACAGTTTCCGGATATCTTCGGCAACAGCCTGCGATGCAGTGATGGCAAAGCCATTGAAGGTGTTGCTGTATTCGTAATGAATGGTGGTCGGGCTTAACGAAGCTCTGCCAGTGGAGGCATTTCCTGAGAGCCGGCTCAGGTCGTCTCTAAACCTGGCATGTTGTTCCCGGATAGCCTGATCGCCCTGCCTTCCATCAGGACTGTTCACAATGTCACCCTTTAGCCGGACGATCAGTCTTAAGGTGTCACTGGCCAGTTGTTTTTCACGGTCACCCGGCGGCTCCGCGACCCACATATTGCCCGGACGCGCCTTGTCGAGCTGATGAACTTTGAATTGTTGGGATGGAGGAGAAGTCTGCGCCAGCGCAATACCATACGTCAGTAATCCGGCTAACAAAAGGAGAGAACGCATAAGAGAGGAGGTCTTTGTTTCTTGGTTTCTAAATATAGCAGAATTTAGAATAGCCGCTTCAGGTTCCTCCGGATTTTTTGATTGCTAAGGTGTTAAGGTGTTAATGTGTTCATGTTGGGATCAACCTGGTTAAGTAGTTTTTTATGGGTTATCGGTACCGGTAATGTGTTGAAGTGTTAATGTGTTAATGTCGGAATCATCAACACCAAAGGTGTTCACCATTTGACGGCTTACCAATACCTGATCACAGGCTCCACATGAGCACCTGAACACATTAGCACATGAACACATTAACACAACCTCAGCACCTCAACACTATTGAGCGTACCAATTTCTTAACCTTACCTCAATCTTCGAATCCCCGTCATTCACCAGCTTCCTGAACGCCTCCGTATCGCTGAGACCGTTTTGTCCGCGATAATGGTAAGGATAGATCACCTTAGGCTTGAAGGCGAGGACTGCCTGAGAGGCTTCATTGATGTCCATGGTGTAGGGGAGGTTCATGCAGACGAAGGCAACGTCGATGTTTTTCAGCGAGCGCATTTCCGGCACGCCTGAAGTGTCGCCGGACAGATACACCTTCTTGTTGCCGAAGGTCAGCACATAACCGTTACCGCGACCTTTGGGATGACGCGAATCATTTGACTCGGGAAGGTTATACATGGGCACTGCGGTGATGGAAATATCCATGTGCGATTTGGTTTCACCATTGCCCAGGACGACCGCTTTTCTTTTGAGGCCGTCGGGCAGTTTGTCGGCTACCGCCTGCGGCACGATGAGCGTTGCGTTGGTGACATCGATCGCCTGCAGCGTTTCCGGATTGAAGTGATCGCCGTGAATATCCGTGATGAGGATCAGGTCAGGAGCGGCAATTCCCTCGAAAGTTTTTGCTCCGCCATTCGGATCTGCATAGATCGTTTTTCCTTGCCAGGTGAGCGCCAGTGTGGCGTGGTTCAGCGGCTGAATGGTCAAAGGACCTTTTGATGTTTCAATCCTGTCAGCAGCCGGGCGCTGCGCCAGCCCGACAACGGAGATAAACATAATTAAGAAGGAGATGGCGGTAGCTTTCATAAAGATCGTTTTAACCCAAAGATAAAACTTTGGATGAATACCCCCCAAAACCATTGCCAGCGAAAGAACCCCTCACCCAACACACCAAATATTGCCCCTATACGCTTGAATTCGCTCCCCGGAATCCATAACTTAACATGAACACACCCCCACTGGCACCTTAACACCTTAACACCTTAGCACAACATCAACACTTCAAAACATGAGACCGCTCTTTCATTTATGGATGATCTGTTTCCTCATCTCCGGATGCCGTAATGATCAAAGCCAATATGTATTGAACAGGCTTGCTGATGCCCATGCGCACATGGATACAACGCACTATCCCTTAATCATCGAAGGTGGAACGAAGATCGTGTACCAGGCCGGCCACATGACACCCGACAAGGGACTGAAGCTTTATTTCGACACCATTCCTTATCCCCCGCAGGGATGGTCGCTGGATGAATCAGTCCGGCGTAGGCTATCGGCAAGCACCTTGCATCAGCATTAAGGCACGAAGTGCAAGCGGACATGGATCGAAATGTCTCCATGCCTTATTTTTTCACAAGCATCATTTCCTGCTAGACTCATTTAATTTATTGAGATACGTTAAGGTGCTAATGTGTTAATGTGTTAAGGTTGTGGTGGGGTGTTGAAGTGTTGCAGCGGTGACATCCGGAGTTCTGAGTGGGCCTGTGTGTGGCTAGAAAGGGGGGAATATAAAATTCAAAAATTTGAAGTTTAAGATTGACTGAACTTAAATCATAATACGTGACTGAGGATGTGTTGGTGTATTGAGATGCTAATGTGTTAATGTGGTGTCGGGGTGTCATGAGCGATTCTTGCGCGGGATTCACGTTGACGTCGGAAGTTGAAGGCAGTCCGCAATCTTAAATCTTAAAT
>JBARAD010000098.1:0-7372 GCA_049791675.1 Chryseosolibacter sp. | reverse complement strand
AGGGTAAATAGGTAAATAGGTAAAAAGGGAGAATGGTTTGGAGAGTTGGGAATGTTTAAGAAGTCTGAGAGGTTCTGAGAAGTTTAAGATGTCTGAGAGGTTTAAGAAGTCTGAAAAGTAAATAGGTAAACAGGTAAATGGGTAAGGAATAGAAATAAAAAAAAGCTGTCTGATGACAGCTTCTTTATTTCTTCTAAGTGGGGCTTGAAGAGCTTATTTTCTTCCACCGCCGAAGAATCCGCCGAACCGGATACCGATGTAGCTGTTCTTGATGCCATTGGTTTCAGGAACGATGTTCCAGTCAAGGTTCAGTGTGAAGTGACCGGCATCGAAACCAAGACGGGGATAGAAACCGACCTTGTTGGCAGCAGCAACCGCTTCAGTGGATCCACCACCTGCAGAAGCATCAACGCTAACAGCTGCTAATGAAAACAAACCAACACCAAGACCGGCGAAAGGTCTGAAGTTGTTGTTGTTGAAATAGTACTGGCCGTTAAGTGAGTAAGAACCTAAAGCCGCTACATCGACAGACGCAGATGTTTCGTCAGCATAACCACGACCGATTACAGCGCCTTCAATACGAAAGTTAGCAAGGATCTGGTCGTTCACACGGTAACCAGGCTCAAGGGCCCAAAGCACACCACCTTTAGCACCTTTTCCGCTTGCCATAGCATAGCCAAGTCCAGTACCAACACGGAAAGCTTTGAACTCCTGCGCGAATGAACCGGCAGCAGTAACGAGGATCAACAGTAGAACAGTTGAAATTCTTTTCATAGTATAGATTAGTTTTTGTTTAATGTAAAAGTCCGGTTACTTCGGTAAAGAAAAAAATCAAACTAGCGGCTAATCTTACGTGTCGAACCATGCGGTAACCTGTAAGACGAAATCAGCCCATTACCGGAAAAACCTGAAAAACAGGAACTTTTACTGGTACGGTCGGTTAAAACTTACAGTAAACTGCCGCTCGCCACTTACGGAAAGAACATTCGCCAACGGGATTTTATGATCTATATTGCCCGGGCCGGCAAAAATTCTGGAGATTTTCTATGAAAAAAGGCCGGAAAATCTTAAATTTTGTGAAATCCCTTAAACAGAGCCTATGGGGAAAATTCTACGGTTTATACTTTTGAGTCTCCTCGCTTTTGAGGTTTCGGCCCAAACCTTTGAGATCGGCCCTGTTCAGGACGTCTATAAGGGATTTATAGGGGAAACCGTGAAAGTACCCCTCAGGTTTACCAACCCCTCCGACAAGCCTGTTACACTCATCGTCCGAAAAATAAGCGCTTCCCTGGGCGGTACGCAGAAGAACTACTTTTGCGTCGACAATAACTGCCTGGATCAGCGTATTGAGGACGTTATGGTGCGACTTGAGCCTCGCCAGACGATCACCAGCTTCCAGATCGCCCTGGAAGCAGGTCTTGCCAATGGGATCAGTTCCGTCAGATATATGGTCTTCAATCGCCAGAATTCGGCTGAAAACATCGAATTTGAGGTGAATTTTTCCGTCGAGGATCGCACCGCCAAAGAGGATATCTACGTCAGCAACCATATTATTCTTCATGATGTCTACCCGAATCCGGTGGTCGACTATGCGTTTGTCAATTACGACCTGCTGAATGACGAGATCGACGCCAAGATCATCATCCACAATATTCTGGGCAACCCCATCGAAGAATATGGCCTCCCGCCTACCGAAAACAAGGTTAAAATTCGCGCCGATGTCATGGATGCAGGGATTTACTTTTACACCCTGTACCTGGACAATGAGGGTGTGGTCACCCGCAAACTGATCGTCAAGAAATAAAATCCTGAATTTTAGTCAGTTTAATCATATTACCGCCCCGAACCCGTTTTACTGTTAATCGCGTTATGTTATATTTGCGGGCTTATGCGGAAAGTATCTCTACTATTTAGTGTTATCCTCATGCTGCTGATCTCCTTTTCCTGTAGCAATTTCAGGAAGATCGAGAAAAGCCAGGATTGGAGGGTCAAATACGAAGCGGGGTTGAATTATTACAATAAAAAGGACTATTACCGCGCTTCCGTCCTCTTTGATCAGATCCTTCCGATCGTACGGGGACTTCCTGAGGGGGAGAAGGTGCAATTCTATCTTGCCTACTGCCAGTATTACGATAAACTTTATTTGCTGGCTTCGGAGCAATTTAAAACCTTCTACGAAACCTATGGACGCAGTCCGCTGGCAGAAGAAGCGCGCTTCATGCATGCTTACTCGCTGTTCCAGTCCTCCCCTAACCCGAATCTGGACCAGACCAGCAGCATTGATGCCATGGCGGCCATGCAGCAGTTTATCAACCGCTTTCCGAATAGCGAGTTCCGTGACCGGGGTGTTGAAGTGATCCTGTCAACGCAACAAAAGCTCGAGAAGAAGGGGTTTGAAAACGCCCGCCAGTACTACCGGATGAAACTATATACCGCCGCCGTCGTGGCGCTGAACAACTTTAAGGCGAACTTCCCGGACTCGAAATACATAGAGGAAGCCTATTACCTGGTCGTTGTTTCGGAATTTAAAATGGCGGAACAAAGCATTTTATCCAAACAAGCCGATCGCTACAGGGCAGTGGTAGACCACTACCAGGAGTTTCTCGACCGCTACCCCGACAGTACCTTTCTGAAGGATGCCGAAAAACTGTATGCGGAAAGCCTGGAAAAAGTAAATTCATTAAAGATCACAAAAAATTCTTAACACTATGGCAGCACAATCATCTGTAATCACCCGGGACCTGGATAAAATTGCAGCACAAACCGGAAATGTATACGAGTCTGTTGTGATCATCTCCAGACGCGCACGACAAATTGCCGTGAACATTAAGGAAGAGCTCAATAATAAACTGGCAGAATTCGCTACTACCGTCGATAACCTCGAAGAAGTATTTGAAAACCGCGAGCAGATCGAGATCTCCAAGTTCTATGAGCGCTTACCCAAGCCTACCACCACGGCAAGTGAGGAATTCCTCGAAGGAAAACTCAATCACCGGATGCGGAACGAGCTTGAAGAAAAGCTCGATTAAGACAGTCATGGGCATCCGGAACTCAGAAACGGTGCCGGCTGGAAACTTTTGTTGAATCAATAAAACTCCCCTATCGGGGATTTAGGGGTGCTTCAGGATAAAAAAATCGTTCTGGGTGTTTGCGGAAGTATTGCAGCTTACAAAGTTGCTGTCCTTACCCGTCTGCTGATCAAATCAGGCGCCCAGGTTAAGGTGATCATGACCCCTTCCGCACGTGATTTTATCACGCCGCTCACTTTGTCGACATTATCCAGGAATCCTGTCCTGACAGATTTTTTCAAAGACAACACGGGTCAGTGGCATAACCATGTCGAACTCGGCCTCTGGGCTGATGCATTCGTCATTGCCCCCGCCAGCGCCAACACGCTCGCAAAAATGGCGCATGGCCTGTGTGACAACCTTCTCCTGGCGGTCTACCTCTCCGCGCGCTGCCCTGTATTCTTTGCCCCGGCGATGGACCTGGATATGTTGCAGCACCCCGCCACAAAAAAGAATATCGAATCACTCCAGGCGTATGGCAACAAATTGATCCAGCCTGCATTTGGTGACCTGGCCAGCGGACTTACCGGACTGGGCAGAATGGCTGAACCGGATGAGATCGTTGCACAACTCACCGCATTCTTCACGCAAGACCAACTGCTGAAGGGAAAAAAGGTGCTGGTTACCGCCGGACCTACCCACGAGGCCATCGACCCTGTGCGTTTTATCGGAAACCACTCCAGCGGAAAAATGGGGTTCGCCATCGCGGAGGCGCTTGCCAACCACGGCGCTGAGGTAAATTTAGTCTCCGGACCAACACAGCAACATACGCAACACCCGCACATCCACGTTAAGAAGGTGACGACGGCCAGACAAATGCTCGAAGCCTGCTCCGCTTATTTCGATACCGCTGACATCACGGTACTTTCTGCAGCCGTGGCAGACTACAAACCAGTGGAAGAAGCCAGGCAAAAGATCAAAAAGAAGGCCGACGACCTGACACTGGTACTGACGAAAACTGACGACATCGCCGCCACGCTGGGGAAACGCAAACACAACGGACAGATCATTGTCGGGTTTGCCCTGGAAACAGAAGAGGAAGAGGCAAATGCGCTGAAAAAACTTGAATCGAAGAATTTCGATCTGATCGTACTGAATTCCCTTCAGGATCGTGGCGCCGGTTTTGGCCATGACACCAATAAGGTTACCATCATGGATGGAAAGAAGAAAGCCACTTATGAACTGAAAAGCAAAAAAGAAGTGGCGGAGGATATTGTACAGGCTATCTTAGAAAAAGTTCATGCGTAATTTTCTTTTTATCTTCATCGCGATACTGTTCTCTCTCACTGGTTTCTCCCAGGAACTGAAGTCTGCGGTGTCCATCAACGCTTCCCAGATCCAGACCTCTGACGCCGGCGTTTTCAAGGACATGGAAAAAGCCGTAGAACAATTTCTGAACGGCCGCAAATGGACAAATGACACTTACAAAAACCACGAAAAGATCATTTGTAATTTCCTCATCACCATTACCAAAATGCCGGCCATTGGAAGCTTCTCTGCTTCCGTGCAGGTGCAGTCTGCAAGACCGGTCTTCAATAGCAACTATAACAGCCTCTTGTTCAACTTTGCTGATCGCGAATGGGAGTTCGAATACATCGAATCGATGCCGCTGGAATATAACGACAACACCTTTACCAGCAACCTCACCTCGATGCTTGCATTCTATGCATACCTCATTATCGGACTGGACTACGATTCCTTCAGCGAACTGGGTGGGACTCCTTATTTTCAGCGCGCACTAACCGTGGTGAATAATGCGCAGCAATCCAATCTGCCCGGATGGCAGGCATTGGGAAGTAACCGGAATCGCTACTGGATCATTGAGAACCTCAACAACCCGCAGATGGTTGATCTGCGAAAGGCACTCTACCATTATCATCGCAACGGACTGGATATTTTCGACACAGACCCCGACAAGAGCCGGGAAGTGATACTCAATGGCCTGAAGGATATCAAAAAAGTGCGGGATGTCAACCCGAATGCTATCCTGGTCGTAAGCTTCTTCGACGCCAAGGGAAAGGAACTGGCCAACATATTCTCCGATGGCAATATCCAGATCAGACGACAGGCATACGACATCATCACTGCCATCGATCCCTCCAACCGCAATGCCTACGAAAAAATGCTGCAGAATTAATTTCCGCTCCGGTTTTTCGTGTATTCTCCTTATTTTCGGATGAAGGATTTCTTTTGCGAATCAACCCAATGGTATAATACTTCTTATGCGGCAAATCCGGTTAAGTTCCCCCGAGCAAATACAAAAACGGCTTCAGGATTTTACAGGCAAACAAGTTAATATTGTATTGCGTAACCGGAAAGTGCTTTTCGGCGAAATTAGAAACAGCGATGATAAACAAGTGACGTTCGTGAATCTGCGGGACGAACAGTTTTCACTTCCACTGAAAGAAATAAGCGAAGTTTACCTGGATATTCAAGACTAATGCTCAAGCATTTAACGATACGGAATTATGCACTGATCAGGTTTCTGGAAATGGAGCCCTCTGCGCACCTGAACGTGATCACCGGCGAAACCGGTGCCGGAAAATCCATCATGCTGGGTGCGATCGGTTTGCTGATGGGAAACCGCGCAGACACGAAGGTCATGTGGGATGAAAATGAAAAGTGCGTCATCGAAGGCATGTTCAACATAAAGCCCTACGGCCTGAAGCCACTCTTCAAGGAAGAAGACCTGGACTATGAGGAAGAAACCGTTATCCGAAGGGAAATCAGCCCGGGAGGAAAATCCCGCGCCTTCATTAATGATACCCCTGTCACGCTGGAGACAATGCGACGCCTCAGCCATTTGCTCATGGACATCCACTCACAGCATGAGACCCTCGAACTGGGCAACCAGTCTTTCCAACTTCAGCTTATGGACACCTACGCGGAAAACAGGAACCTCCGCGAAGACTATGAACACGCATGGAAACATTTCCTGTCAGCGAAGAAAAAATCGGAACAACTCGCGAGGGAAGCCTCAACGCTAAGGGAGGAAGCCGACTATACGCAGTTCCAGCTGGATGAACTTTCCAGGGCTGATCTGAAGGAGGGTGAGCAGGAAGACCTGGAGAAGGAACTAAAGATCATGGAGCATGCAGAAGAGATCAAGACGCGTCTGAATGCTACACTGCAACTGCTCAATGACGCGGAGTTCTCTGCACGACACACGCTGGGAGAAGTCCGGAATAACCTCATGGCCATTTCCGGTTATTCCGGAGACTATGAATCGCTTTACCAGCGGCTCGAAAGCCTGCGCCTGGAACTTGAAGACATTGCCGACGAAATAGAAAAAGAGGAAACGCACGTCGACTTCGACCCGGAAAGAGCAGAGTTTGTCAAAGAACGATTGAGCACACTCTATCGCCTGCTGAAAAAACACCGGATGAACGAAGTGAAGGAACTGCTGGGATTACAGGAAACGCTGCATCAAAAAGCCATGGTGACCGGTAACCTGGATGAGGCGCTACAAAAAGCGCAGCAGGAAATGGATGCCGCAGAAGCGGACGTGAAGCGCATTGCCACGAGCCTTCGTGATACCAGGAAGAAAGCTTTCGACCCGCTGAACAAACAGCTCATAAAATTGCTCCGGGAACTGGGCATTCCGGATGCAAACCTCCTGATCGAACTGACAGAAACTGCACCCGGCCCAACCGGCGCCGATAAAATCGACATGCTTTTCAGCGCCAACAAAGGAATTGCTCCACGTCCGCTGGCACAGGTCGCTTCCGGCGGGGAATTTTCCCGTCTTATGTTCTGCATCAAATACGTGATGGCAGAAAAGTCAGCCATGCCAACATTGGTGCTGGATGAGATCGACAATGGGATCTCAGGGGAAATAGCCCTGAAGTTAGGCAACCTCATGAAAGCCATGGCCGGCGGACATCAATTGATCACCATCAGCCACCTGCCGCAGATCGCCGCCAAAGGCCACGCACACTATTTTGTGTACAAGGATAATTCCGCCACCAAAACGGTCAGCAGTATCAGATTACTCACCGATAACGAACGCGTTGAAGAGATCGCAAAAATGATCGGAGGAAACAAACCTTCGAAAATTGCACTTGAAAATGCCCAGGAGCTCCTCGATAAAAGTCATTAGTCATTAGGCATTAGGAATTAGGAATTAGGAATTAGGAATTAGGAATTAGGCATTAGGAATTAGGAATTAGGCCGGCAAAGTTTAGGTACGATTGCGAATGAGCCCCGCCTATGGGGTGGGTCGTCCTTCCAAAGCCCACGAATCTTAATCTTAAATCTTAAATCTTGAATCTTGAATCTTGAATCTTAAACCTTAAATCTTAAAC
>JBARAD010000097.1:0-2670 GCA_049791675.1 Chryseosolibacter sp. | reverse complement strand
TCCCTGGGCCATCGGCAGGTAGCGATTGCCAAATCCCTGGAAGAATTCTATACCCACCACTTCAACGACCGTGGCGTTGTCGTTGATATGTTGGCTGGGAAGATTCGTTTCGAATGTGATGGTCGCGGGCTCTTCCTGATTTACGGAAAGATAATCGGAATGCGAGATGGCGCTGATGCCGTCTACCTCATGGGCTACTGGAAGAAATCCGCCGACCGCCGGCTCATATTCAATGTCGGATGTGACGCCCAGTGCATGCGCCAGGCGGAAGTGGGTGGCGCCCTTTGGAGGAGTAACGGCGGTGGACACTTCGAAGTTCAGTTTCAGTTTAGCGCTGTTGCGCGCGGGAGAGGGTATTGATTTGATCAGTGTGAGGAACGATGATTCGAGGGTTCGCGCGGAGTTCAACTGCAGTCCCAGGAGTATGGCCTTCACTTGCGAAAAAGCGACGGGCCGTTCGCCGTGTGTCCCTTCGGCGAGGGAGGTGACGGCGGCACCGATTTTCATGAGTCGGTTGTGAAAGGTGCCGTCCCAGTATTTTTTAACGGGCGCCAGGGAGGTTCTCAACGATCTCGAGGCCATGGACTGTGCGCCGAATTCGGCGGTATGCTCGAGCACCCGACGCAATGCCGGGTCCGTCTCAATGCGCTCTTTTGAGAAGCCACCGGCCCTGCGCACACAATTCACTCCGTTGCGCTTATAGAAGCTTAGGTTGCCGAATGTGCCCTTCAAGTCGACCAAACCAGAATACTTTGGCATAGTTCAACGCTTTTGTGGTTAATATATACCTTTCATCATGAGGTGGCGTCTGCTCATCTGATTTAAACGTATTGGGGCCACCGGCTGTTCCCGTTCCTGAGAAAAAATCTGGGTGAATGGGTGGCTTTCGAATAGCCACCTCGGCCGGAAGACCGTTTGTTGGCCTGAAAAATGCCTGGATTGTTCCGAAATTAGCCCTTCTTCCAAAGGAGATCTTTAAAACCGTGCGCCGGAAGATGCGGACAGACCCTTATCAAGAAGCGATCAGGTAGCGGTAAGGGGCTTTGTCAACGCTCAGTATTTGCTTAGTAAAGTCAGCGTAAAGGCTGAGTATATCGTCGGACTCGTACCCACGCGGGACTAATTGCGACAAACATCTTTCAAAATGGAGATTTCGGGGTGCCTGATCACTGCATTTCGCAAGGCGTGGTCAGCAAAAGTTATTGGTAATGGTCTGTTGATATTTAAACACAACTTATTTAAAATCTGGGTGCCAGATGGTCGTTTGCCGCGTAATGGACTAAAACGGGTTGCGAAAACTAAGGATCAACACTTCACGAGATGAGGTGGTCAACGTCCGTGGAACTTCCACTGCATGAAGGGTCGGGCGCAAAAACTGTGACGGAAAAAACTTACAGAAGGGTCGGACGTGTGCGGTGGGTACTCTAATCCTTTTCGTCTTTACGTTTAAATCCAACTTTTCGCATCGGCTCTGTTTTTGGATTCAGTAGTTCTCGCAGGTATTTAAAAATTAGCTTAATATCGTCGTCTTGGCTTACAACTCTTTTCTCCAGTTGTTCAAGCTTTAATAACACGTCTTTATGCATCAGCAGCGTTTCTCTTAGCTTTACAAAGATCTCAATGATGCGTATGCTCATCGTAATGGCCTGTTCGCTTTTCAACACGTTTGCCAGCATAAGAACCCCGTGCTCTGTAAAAGCATATGGCAATGATCCACCTAGGTGCTGTTTTGAAGGTATCGCATTTTGCGATACCATGGTTTCCACTTCTTTTTCAGTGAGTTGGAACATAAAGTTTTCAGGAAAACGCTCCTGATTACGCTTTACCTGCTCTCTTAGTCGTATTGCCCTTACGCCATAGCGCTTGGACAGGTCGCGGTCTAACATCACTTTCAGTCCCCGGATCAGAAAGATTTTGTTCATTACGATTTCGTCGGGAATGGCGAGATTTTTTGACATTTCGAGGGTCGATTAGGTTTATAAAAATAATAATGCGATTTGATTTTGACTAACCCAAAGGGATGGAACTTCCTGAGCTGTTCTTTCAGGTCTTCCAGGTGATTCGCCGGATATCGTTCTGTACTTTGACGTAACAATAGACCTTACTGACCAGGATATGGTTATTCAGATGTTTTGAGGCGCGTGCACTCACCGCTCGCGTCTGCCGCCTGGCATTGAGTCCATCCCAAAACGTTCCTTTATGAACAGAGCTTTGTCACCTTGTGCCTGTCCGTTGCCATCCGGATGGGCGCTGATGATCAGGATCACAGACATCGCGGCTGCGAAAGGCCAGCTTTTCCATAGCTGCCTTTTGAGAATGATTTTGTTCTTTTCATCATATAGTTAGTAGATATTTTGTTTTTCGCCGCTCGTAATTGCGAATTGTGGAGATTACTTGTGCCCGGTTAGCGCCATATGCGTCAATATGATCCAAATCATAGCCGTCGCGAAGAGGCTGAGGTACTTTTGTTCGGCCTTCTCCTATGGAAAGCATGATGGACGCAGGGGATTTCAGAGCTGTCGTTTCTGAATAGTACCACGTGATTAGCGCTCAAAAGCGTTATTTTTTAAAGTGATCTTGTGATATTATGGTAGATGAGAAAAAAGGTAAAGCCTTTATTGTTTTTGCATGTGCGGGCTGTTCCCGTGGGGGCCAGGCAGCTTACAATAT
>JBARAD010000096.1:0-8402 GCA_049791675.1 Chryseosolibacter sp. | reverse complement strand
GTGTAAGTATGTAAATGCATAAAAATTATACCTGATGATCATGATCCCCGCGTTAAGCGGCATTGGGGGCAGGGTTTGGAAAGTCTGAGAAGTTTGAAAAGTAAAAAAGTAAATAGGTTTGAAAAGTAAAAAAAAGTAAATAGGTAAATAGGTAAATAGGTAAATGGGTAAGTTGGTTTGAAAAGTAAAAAAGTAAATAGATAAAAAAGGTAAATGGGAGTTTGGTGTCGTGGACTGTGAACGGTGAACCGTGGATTGTGAACGGTCGTCCGTCGACTTCTTCAGGGACGGAGCCGATTGCTGTGGACTGTCAGTGCACCGTGGACTTGGCCCGTGGGCGTCCTCGACTTTTAACTTGTATTTCTCGCGACCCCGCGGGGAGTTCAAGCCCGCAAGCCTGTCGCCCATCTCAAGCCCTTACTCTTCAGACTTCTTATACATTTCAAACTCCTCAGACTGCTCAAACAACTCACCATTTTACCTTTTTACCTTTTACCTTTTTTTAAAACTCAGACAGCATGCGTGTCCTTCAACCACAGCTTCGCCCCTCCCCTGATGCCGTCAATATTGGAGACGAGGGTGATGTTCGTGTCGAGGTGGATGGTGATCTTTTTTGCATTACCTCCGCTGATGAACAAGTGGTCGTAATTAAAAACAGTCTTCAGGACAGCGATCACATTCTGGAGGCGTTTGTTCCATTTTTCAGGGCCGATATTTTCGAAGGCGTTGTTGCCGATATACTGATCGTAGGTTTTTCGCCTGGTAAAAGGGTGCTGACCGATTTCAAGATGCGGCAGCAATGTGCCATCCATCAGCAGCGCGGTACCGAAACCGGTTCCAAGTGTGATCACCATCTCCAGGCCCTTACCGATGGCGACACCCAGACCCTGAAGGTCGGCATCGTTGACAACGCGAACGGGTTTTCTCAGACGCGCGGATAACTCCTCGCTCAAGTGCATCTGTCTCCATTTGTTTGTTCCCAGGTTCGGTGCGGTGAACACTACCCCTCCCCGCACGTATCCGGGAAAACCAACGGCCACCTTACTGTAATCTTTGAAATTCTTCGTCAGCTCGACAATCCCCTGCATCACATTGTCAGGTCCCGCATACTTGGGCGTGGATATGCGCTGGTAATCCACAAGCATATTGCCGTCGACGTCCAGGATCGTGCCTTTTATTCGCGACCCGCCGATATCGATGGACAGGATTTTTTCGTCAGGACCTATACGTTGCATAGCGGCTCACCAAATTTTATTGCAAAAGTTCGCTAAATATAGATACCATTTGACTATCCGTAAAACTTTTCTGTAATTGATCTGATCTTAACAGATAAGGGATGAGAAAATTCTTATTTGTCATATTTCTTGTTTCAGCGATCGCCTGCAATAAAGACGACGATCCGGATAAATTTACTTCCATCCAGGGTTACTGGATTGTCAGAACACCCGATAACCTCACCGAAATAACGTTCCGGATAGCTGTAAATTCAGATAATGAGCAAGTTGTTGACGCGGTCTCCATGAAACATAACGGATCGGATTATAACAAGGCACCTATTGGCGCCGAAATAGCCCTCCTGTCACCGACGGAAATCGAATATATTTCATTCCGCACAAATGATTTTGTCATACGGTTCTGGACGATCTCCGTCAACGCCGACTTTACAACGATGGAAATAGCGAATTCCAGTTTCGTGATCGATCAGAACTTCCGCGAATTTTCTATGATCAATGCTTCGCGGAACTAACGCCTGCCATTGTTTCAGGAGTATCCTTACCTAATCCTTTCGCAATTTGATCCCCACTGTTCGTTCTGAGCGCACACAGCGTTGCTTATTTAATACTAATTTGGATGCGTTGCATCTTCATTTGCAATAGAACTGACCCTAACCAAGAACCATGAAGAAAAAAACATTACCTCCCGACAACACCGACCCGTCAAGAAGAGTCTTTATGAAAAACGCAGCAGCCGCTGCTGGATTTATGATCGTTCCGCGCCATGTGCTCGGCGGCAATGGATTTTTGGCGCCGAGTGATAAACTGCTGGTCGCCGGCATCGGTGTCGGCGGCAAGGGCCGTTCCGATCTCGCCAACTTCTATCAGAGCGGAAAAGCGGACATTGCTTTTTTGTGCGATGTTGACACGCGCATGATCAAAGACGCCGTTGAGGCCTATCCAAAGGCGAAGTTCTACACGGACTGGCGTGAAATGTTTGACAAGGAATCAAAGAATTTCGATGCTGTATCGGTTTCAACGCCTGATCATAACCATGCCGTGCAGGCGATGGCGGCAATGCAATTGGGCAAACATGTGTATGTTCAGAAGCCGCTTACACACGACATATACGAGGCGCGTAAACTGACGGAGGCTGCCAGGCGCCATAAGGTTGTAACGCAAATGGGAAACCAGGGCGCTTCCGGCGATGGCGTGAGGCAACTGGTGGAATGGTACGATGCCGGAATTATCGGCGATGTGCATACAGTGAAAATATGGACCAACAGACCCATATGGCCACAGGGAGTCTCCTGGCCACCGAAGGCCGAGGTGCCAAAGGAGCTCAACTGGGATCTCTGGCTGGGCACTGCTCCTTACAGGGACTATGCTGACAAAGTGGTTCCGCGCAGCTGGCGCGGATGGTGGGATTATGGTACAGGTGCCCTTGGGGACCTCGGTTGTCACCTGATGGAAGCGCCTTTCCGGGTGCTGAATCTGAAATACGCACTCGATTGCCAGGCCAGTGTCACCAGTGTATTCGTGGACTGGGGGCAGCGGGGCCATTTCCCGGATACGCCACCTCCGGCAAGTCATGCGACTTTGACTTTTCCCAAAACAAATAAAACAAAGGGGCCTGTAACCATGCATTGGATGGATGGCGGGATCAAGCCCGAACGTCCGGAGGAGCTCGGTCCGGATGAGTTGTTTGGCGACGGAAACAGCGGGATCCTCTTTATCGGCACCAAAGGAAAAATGATGGCAAGCGAATACGCTGCAAATCCCAGGCTGTTACCCACTTCACGGATGAATGAAGTTAAGGTGCCGCAAAAGCTTGCCCGTGTACCCGGCAGCGCCGACGGCCACTACGCCCAATGGGTAGAGGGCGCCATCGCAGGATACGGAAATAAAGAGCTCAGTTCACCATTCGAACAGGCTGGCCCGTTAACGGAAGCTATCCTGATGGCAAACCTTGCCATCCGCGTAGCGGATATGCCCAAACCAAGGGCGAATGGCCGGGGCTTTGATTATCCGGGGAGCAACACAAAACTGTTGTGGGACAACCAGAATATGCGGGTCACAAACTTCGACGAAGCAAACCAGTTCGTCAAACGCAACTACCGCGAGGGATGGACGCTGGGGGTCTAGGATAGTAGAAGAAGGGAAGGGCAAATCGCCGATGCGAAAGAACAATGAGTCGCGGGAGCTATCCAAGGCTCGCGATTCACGATTCTTCAGTATCTTTGGTCTTTACCTGATCCTATACCGGTCCGGATCCTGACAAGGGGCCGGACCGGTGCTTATACCATGAAGTCTTTATTCCTGATTTCGTTTTATCTTACGGGAGCGATCGCGCTCGCCCAGCATCCCATTGACCGCGAGGAAACGGTGCTCATCGGTGGCATCAGGCAATACATCACCATCCAGGGAAAAGACAGTTCACTGCCCCTGTTGCTTTTCCTCCATGGCGGACCCGGTGGTTCTGTGATGAACTATGCCGGCAACTTTACGGATAAACTGCAGAAACATTTTGTCGTCATTCAGTGGGATCAGCGGGAAACCGGAAGAACACGCCAGTTAAATGCTTCAACGGTGCCACTGACTTATGCGGTCTTTCAGCAGGACACGCATGCGCTGATCCAGATGTTGCTGAAGCGATTTCACCGGGAAAAACTTTATCTGGCCGGACATTCGTGGGGCACGGCGCTCGGCTTCCACATTGCGAGGGATTATCCCGCACTTTTATATGCATACATGCCGATCGGCCCCATGATCAATCAGCGCGAAAGCGAAAGGATCGCGCTCGGGATCATGAAAGAGAAGGCATTGAAGACGGGTAACCAAACTGAAATGGAGGAACTCGCTACCGTCCGGATTCCCTTTGAAACAGGGAAACAATTATATTACCACCGGAAATGGCTACTGGATTTTGCAGGCAGCAAGAGAAATCTTTCACAGCGTTATGTCGAAGACTGGTCCGCAACCTGGCTGAAGGTTTTTAACGAAGCATCCGGCGACAACCTGATTGAAAGTCTTCCGGCGATTGGATGTCCTGTTTATTTCTTTGTCGGGCGCAAAGATTATCAAACGAATTCAAAGATCACCGAAACATATTACACGGCATTGCAGGCGCCGAAGAAGGCGCTGTTCTGGTTCGAATTGTCGGGACATTCCATTCCCAGCTCGGAGCCGGACCGTCTTCAGGATCTGATCATCGAAAAGATCCTTCCCCAAACCTTCATTATCCAGAAGGCCGCACAGCCGGTGATCAGTGATCATTGAAGCTGAGCGTGCGTCGTCCGTCGTGACAATCCTGCCTGGCCCTGGTTCTGATGAGGAGAAAGAATAGCGCATCAGCCCAAAGTACCCATGACTTCATTGCCCGGGGTGAAAAAATGCTTTCACTTTTGCGGATGCTTCTTCCATCGCGGTCTTCAGTTCTTTGGCTCCTTTCGGTTTTTTGAAGAAGTCTGTCTCAATTACCACTTTGTTTTTGACCGTTGATTTTCGCCAGAGGCCAATAACCATACCGTTCACTACGATGACAGGCTTGAAAATTCCATTGTTTGAGATCGCATCGGTGTGATTCTTTGCAGGCAGGCAGGCGCTCCTGTCCTTATAACTGATGATGTACTCATCAAAAGCTGGAAGCAGGTGAACCGTTGTGCCCGTTTGTTTGGAGGGAATCAGCTCCTGAAACCAGAATGTTTGCGTGCCAATTGTCTCGGTATGGAATTTCTTTCCTGCCATTTCCATCGCCTTCTTTGCGTCGCGCACTGGCAGCCCCGACCACCATATAAAGTCCTGTAAAGTGGCGGGACCATGACTCCGGAAATATCTTGTGAGCAGCCTGCTCAGCGCCTCTTCACGGGTAATAGTTTTATGACCCTTCACCCTGTGCGCAAACAGTGCATACGTGTTTTTTTTGCCACGCATGGCGCCGCTGCAGATCATGCAATCCAGTTCAGCATAAAACAACAGATGCGCGGCCCGTTGGTCAGTGGTATTTATCTTTGCTTTACCAAGTTCGCTTACAAGTTCCTCACGGGTCAGGTGTTCTCCTGCGCGCAACGCTTTTTCGATGACGTTGAAGCTCTTATTCATCACGGCAGGTGTCAACTCAAGTTGCTGGCGCCGTGACGCCATCGAAGCTTTGATATGCGGCGCCGTTAAGGCAAGCATCCATCCCACATCTTCCGAAGAAACAAAATGCCAGGTGGGTCGCAAAACATGCGTCCGGATAATCTCGCCTTTGTCAATCGCGTTTTGAATGACCGATTGCGTTGCTGCGGGTAGCCGGATACCCAACGCCCATTTGGCCATTCCATAATCCTGCGCCTGCACCGCGCCCATCCACGAGACGAGTTCCTTTGGTTTCTTATACCTGAACCCTGACAGATGCTGACCCAGGAGACGTTGCGTGGGTATATCACCCGGTGTTAAATCCATCATCGCTTTTTTTTAGGGATCTTCTCCTTTCAAAAATACATAATAATCAGGGACATCAGCCGAATCAGGATGAGGGAGGCGCAGTGGGTCTGTACAGGGAAAGTGATCGACTGCTTTATGCTTTTACGATCCGCTAAACAAAATCCATGGCTTTACGTAATCATACTTGTAATAAACTCCCACTTATGTTTTCTACAAAGGAAAGACGGGAAGCGGACAGACAGGGTTCGTCCCGTCGCAATCGAAATACCGACGCGGGAATGCGACGTACCCATGATTCAATTGTGGGGACAACCCCGTCATCGCACAATGAAGGTCTCGGGGCTTTGATCGTTTCTTCCGATGAACAGAAGCCCTGGGATGAAATGGTATTCGAACATCGGAATCGTGCGTACGGTGCGTATGTTTTGAGAAAGGGTTATTCCGGCAATGTCGTGGTGGGTCTGGGAATGACCATCCTGGTCGTGCTGTTCCTGATCTTTTATCCTTCCCTTGCGAAATTGTTTGCCGACGCCGGGCCGCCGAAAGCTCCTCCGAGAAAGCTGGTTTACAGCGAGCTTTCCCTTCCACCGCCAATCGATAAGCCCAAACCTGTTCCACCGCAGATCTTGCTGCCCCGTCTGCAAAAGGTCGTAAAATTTGTTCCTCCAAAAGTCGTCAGGGAAGCGGTGGAGAATATTACGCCGACACTGGACGAAATAAAAGACAGCAACACGGGCGCGGCAGAAGTTGCCGGGCCTGCCGTGGAATTTGACGAGCCTGTTGAGGAAGTCGTGGTGGAAGAAGACAATGAGATCTTCATCGTCGTGGATCAGCAGCCCGAATTTGAAGGCGGATACGAGGCGATGATGGCCTTCATCAAGCAAAATATGAAGTACCCGCCCAATGCGCGTCGCATGCAGATCGAGGGAACGGTGCATGTCAGCTTTGTTGTCAGCAAGGCGGGTACGATCAGTGAGGTCAAGGTCATGCGCGGCATTATGACGGAGTGCGATAAAGAAGCTGTGCGCGTGATCGAGATGATGCCCCCCTGGAAGCCGGGCAAACAAAATGGCAGAGCCGTCAACGTCCGCTTCATTCTGCCGCTTAAGTTCAGGCTGAACTAGCCGTTCCCCCCGGGCAAGAGTCTCCTTTCTACCCCAGGCACGCATCTCCCACCCCCTTTTCCTTCCATTGTCTTCTCTCCAGATCCTCCTATTGGCCGTTTACCCGCTTACTATTTACCCTTTTACCTATTTACCCCTTTTACTTCTTAAACATCTTAAACTTCTTAAACCACTTTCCACTACCTATTTACCCTTTTACCTACTTACCCTTTTACTGTTTTACCTCTTTACCCCTTTTACCTTTCAAACTTCTCAAACTTCTTAAACTTCTTAATCCTCTTAATCCTCTTAAACTTCTTAAACTCCCAAACAAAGCCCCAACCCCTCACACCCTCTGCCCTTCCGTTTACCGCCGTTTAAAAAAATTTGCGGGATTCTTTGCTTAGAAATCATGATTTTGAAATACTATTGCGAAGGTTTTCAATGGAGTAGCCATGCGCAGGCATTCGTCACCCGTAGTGGTTGCTTCACCGAAAAAACCGAGTCATGTGCTAAAATTTGGCACAGAAATCCCTTGAAACAACCGATAATATTACCAAAACCGCAAAAAGATGAACGTTATCCGAAATTCCTCAAGAGTGGTCATGTGGTTATTCGTCCTCATGATATGCTTTACGGGCTGTAAGAGCAAAAAGAAAGCGGCAGAAGCCGCCCGGGCCGCCGAAGAAAGGGCGAAACTTGAACAGGAAGCCAGTCTCCGCAAAGAGGAAGAAGAAAGAAAAAGACTCGCAGACGAAGCTGCACGCAGGGATGCTGAAGCACGCCAGAATGAAAATTTGGCCAACGCGCCCAAAGCGAAATTGAACCAGTATTTTGAATCCATCGCACGGTCGGGAAATGCCGCATCCGCTAACAGCAGCATCAATGAAGCGCTGGCGCTATTTGCTTCACCCGATACCCCAGTGCTGATTGTGATCAGCGAGGAAGGAAGTCAGAAAGATTACGACAGGCCGACAACCATAAGACAATATCTCAACTACCTGAAGGACACCAAAAACAATTCAAACACGATCGCTGATATGCAGTTTGATAATTCAGGTAAAATCACGGAAGTAGAATTAAGAAAGAACTAAAATCAATTTCAAATACAATTATTATGGTTAAAGCCAGTTACTTATTCACCCTGCTCTTAAGCCTTTGCATCATGGGTAACCTTTCGGCCCAGACCGCTGAAATAAGCCGGGAAAGAAAACAAGCAATAGATTCACTCGCCCTGGAGAAGGTGAGAGATTTAAGTAAATATATCAGCATCATCGGAAGTAAGAACACGGCGTTCTCCGAAGCTACCCGTGTGATGGACCGGGCTGAAGAGCTTTTTTCCCCGGACAGCGAAATGGGCGTTTCTTCCATTAACAGGAAAGAGATCAACTATTACAAGGTACGTCAGTATTTTGAGCGTCTCATGGCACTGAACTATGATCGGGTAACGATCAGCTGGTACAACATTCACTACATCAGCGATCTGGAACGCCAGCCCGATGGACGTTATGTCGGCGTGGTGACGATTTATCAGCGTTTTGAAGGAACCACGGATGATGGGCTGATGAAGTATAAGGATACAACCAAAAAAGATATCACGATCTACGTTGAAAGGAAGAAGACCCAGATTGCGGGAAGAACCGTAGAGTTCTGGGAT
>JBARAD010000095.1:0-4109 GCA_049791675.1 Chryseosolibacter sp. | reverse complement strand
AAAAGTTAGAAAAGTAAAAGAAGTTAGAGCAGTTTAAGAAGGTAGGAAAAAGTAAAAGAAGTTAGAAAAGTAGAAGAAGGTAGATTGGGGGACTTTGGAAGATTCTGACCAAAAATTCTTATCTTTCGGCAAAACCCCTTCTATGAAATTGGCTTTACTGGCCGTGTTAAGCATCAAAGTGATTTTTGCTTTCGCGCAGTATGAGAAAACCTTCATCCCCTCCCCTTTCCAGGATACAATTCCATCGCATATTTATGACAGACTCAAGAAACGTCTTGAGGTGGATAAAACCAATGTGACAACAAAGGGCAAAGAGGGTAATTACATTAAATCCCTGTATGATCAAAGGTTCGAGTACGTTGTCAATAGCTTCAATGACGATTATTTCATCCTGGATCATCCCCTGACTTCCACCTTGCGGAAAATAGCAGACCGTATCTATGACGCCAATCCTGATCTTCCCCGGGAACTGGATATATACACTTACAGGAGCAGCGTGCCGAACGCCATAAGCTTCGGGGAGGGCACGATCGGCGTGATGCTCGGTCTGCTCGAACGCCTCGAAACTGAAGACCAACTCGCCTACATACTATGCCATGAATTTGCGCATTATTATGCACGCCATGCAGAACGGAATTTTGCCCGGCTTGCCGCACTGAATTATGACAAGGATCTGAAATATAAGATCAATGACATCAAAAACAGTCCGTACCGCAAATACTCCAAACTGAAGGCCCTGTTCCATTCCCTCGACCTGTCTGTAACCCGACATAGCCGGAACTCAGAATTCGAGGCTGACTCGCTCGGTCTCCTGTACTATTTGAAGACCGGATATAACCGTCATGCCCCGCTCCGCGTCATGCAGCTCCTGGAAAATGCCGACACGGGCTTATACAGAAACAACATTGATTTCAAAAAGCATTTCAGCTTCGAAGCCTTTCCCTTCAAAGACAGCTGGACGTCTTATTCAAAATCGAATATTGTCTACGCCCCGGTTAGAAACAGTGAAGACACCTTAAAGACACACCCGAATTGCCAAAAAAGATTTGACAGACTAAAACGTCAACTTGGCATCAAGGAAGCTGACACCACGCAACTCAAGGCGGGCACAAGCTTCAAAAGCTTAAGCCAGCTGGCATCACTTGAGATCATCAGTTCCGAATACCACTTCAGACATTATGGCAAAGCGCTTTTTTACGCGTTGGTGCTGACAGATTCGTTCCCGAATAATCCCTATCCGCACGCCATGGTTGCAAAGTCTTTATATCAGCTATACCGGGCGCAGAAGGATCACAATCTTCATGAAGTGCTGGAACTTCCGAATCCCCGGCAGGAGGAGAACTATGACCGTTACCTGACCTTTGTGAATAAACTACGGCTCAGTGAGTTTGCCAACCTTGCCTATGAATATGTGACCACCAGACCTGCAGGATTTTACGCTGATGAAGAATTCATTCATGCCCTCTGGCGCTGCAGCACATTCGAATTCAGCAAAATGGATGAAGCGAAGATCGTGGCAGAATACGAGCAACTCTATCCGGAAGGGAAGTATATACCTGAAATGAAAAACCATAAATAAAACCCCATGTATAAACAAATTTTAATCTTGATCGTTTGTGTCTGCGCACAGATCGCGGAAGCGCAAAACCTCTCCAGGCAGGGAGTCCTGAAATTCAGCGTAAGAAGCTCAGGGCCCATCATACAGGAAGGCCAGGTGAAAGGGTACTACTATTTTTACAAGGTAGACAAACAGGATCGCAAGAATGACAACTACCTGTTAAGCCTTTACGACGAAAACCTCCGGGAGATCAATACACTTGAGATCACCCGTCCCAAAACCTATGTGCTGGTGGATGCCGTGTTCAATGGTGAAGCATTTGGTTTTCTGTTCTTTGATCACCGCGGCAGGATGACCGAATTGATCTCGTACGATCACTCCCTGAAGCAGATCGGCACCGTTGTAAGGAAAGTGAACAACAAGCACATGATCGCTTCCTACAATGCGATGGTAAATGGTGTTGAGCCTTCACAGGCATATTTAGTACCCATTTCGAATAAAGGCTTCCTGTACTATGGTATTAAAGAAGGGACCAAATACAAGTACGAGATCCAATGTTACGATAATGCGTTAAAAGTGTTGTGGTCCGATTACGCGGGCGAGAACGCCAACGTGGAAATGGCATCCGAGGGATTCCAGTCCGGTGACTATGTGGGATCGATGATCACCAGAAAGAAAAATCTGACGACAAGAGATCTTGAATTCGACCTGCTCGTGCACCAGGCGTCAACAGGCAAAGAACTCTTTCGTGTGCCCATGATGACCGACAAACACTCCATCTCTTTCTCGGACGTTTTCTTTGATGAAGCAGCAAACAACTTTGTCGTATTTGGCGAATATAATGACAAGGAGGACAGAGAACTGAGCGCTGCGAGCCTCGGTTTTATGACGTTGACGCTGGACCTGACCGGCAAGATCATCAATCAGAAGATCAACTCATGGGCAAAAGAGATCAGTACCGCCGCGCCTGTGAATGAAAGAGGTCAGTTTGATGGCAATAACAGCCGGATATTGTTTCACGATTTCGTCCGGACCGACGACGGGAAGATTTTCGCTATCGGAGAGCAGTATAAAAAGGCTGCCAACGCCGCGGGCATTGCGGGAAATGTGCTGCTGGCCGCAGTAGGTGGAAGCGCAGGAAGCTTCTCGAATACACAACTCAACGTTTACAACATGGTGGTATTCGAATTTACCTCTGATTATACCATCAAGAAAGTCCACGTCTTTGAAAAAGATAAGAACATCACCGCATTACCTTCAGGGTCGGAGTATTTAAGTCCTAAGCTTGTGTCCTTTTATGCAAAGGCCCATGGCGGCTTTGACTATGCCTTTACCCAACGCGCTCCTGATAAGAGCACGTTTCATGTGTCGTATGTAAATTACGACCGCGAGAAAGGGCAGGCGTCGAAGAACGTATTGCGTTCAATCGTCTACACACCGGAGAAGACTTTTACCGTAGACGGCATCAATCTGGACAGGAAGTCGAGTTTCTATTTCGTAAACCGAGCGAAAGACGGTTATGTATTGGTAACCGAGTATTTCAAGAAGGAGAGGCGATTGGATAGCAGGCTGGAGAAGATAAATTATTAGATTTAAAGTTTAAGATTTAAAGTTTAAGATTTAAAATTCAATGATTAAGACCCAACAGGGCGAATAATCTTAAATCTTAAATAATCTTAAATCTTAAATATTGAATCTTAAATCTTGAATCTTCTTGAATTTCAAATGTCGCTTCAATACAGGCTGGGGTGAGTGGGTCGCGTCAGAAGAAGATGTATAGAATTCATTATGAGCCGGTCGCAGCGATTTTTCGGAATTTTCGGTCCTGGTTTTGTTGAAATTCAGGAAAATTTTACCTTTGCAACCCGCTGAAAGTCCCTGGACGGGGTTTTCAGCAAACAGAGGAGTGGTAGAGCGGTTTATTGCACCGGTCTTGAAAACCGGAGACCCTTTACGGGGTCCGGGGGTTCGAATCCCTCCTCCTCTGCCAGTATCAATTAAAGAGAATCAAAACCTCGAATTCGTAATGGATTCGAGGTTTTTTTGTTTTCACGCCTGTCCAAAAGAGTCATTTTTTCTCAATCCGTAGGTGCAGATTCGGTGCAGCACGCCTAGCAGCAATTCAGCTGCACCGAATTTCAGGGTTAAATCGCTGAAGTACAACTAGTTCACCTATTGGACATCTTGATTTTCCCTGCGCCAATAAAGTAGTTTCAACTTAAACAATTCTTTATGAGCACATCGATGAGCGTACTGTTCTATGCCAGGAAATCCATGGCGAACAATCAAGGGGAATATCCGATTTACATGCGGATCACCATTGCTGGTGAGCGTTTCGAGATCGGGACGAAGCGTTTTATTCTTCCGGAGAACTGGTCTGCAGAAACCGGCCGTATGAAGGGAGCAAGTGCAAATGCAAGATCTGTGAACACATTTCTGGAATCTCTTCTCTCAAAAGCATACACGCACCAAAGACAAATCTTGAATGAAGGAAAAGAATTCACGATGACGGAATTCAGAAGCAGATGGACAGGCGTGCCTCTCGAAAGAC
>JBARAD010000094.1:0-2862 GCA_049791675.1 Chryseosolibacter sp. | reverse complement strand
CATTAACACATTAACACATTTTGTATCTTGCGTTCCGAGCCATTATAATAACCCCGCTTATGTCACAAAAAGGAATCCTCTACCTTGCTTTGACCATTGCTTCTATTGTAGGAGCTTGTTCCGTCGTAAAGAAAGAAGATCCGGCACAGAGTGTCCGGACATTTCTGAGTTCGTTTCACATCGATCTCACCAGATCAGATCAGGAAATATTAAAGCATTTTCGCGTCAGGCAGTCTCCGGAAGCGGTTTTGGCTGTTATCAGGATATTGCAGAACAAGGAAAAATACTTCGTCTGCGACGCGCGGTTCGCTGAAGCGGATATTTTAATACAAGGCGAGGAGATCCGTGTGACGATTCCCGCAGTTTTCAAGACCAACGGGCTGGAAAGCCAGGCGATGTCAAATGCCATGCTGCAATTTTGGCTCAGCCCGGAAGATAAATCCTACGTAATCACAAGACTGGAGGGAGATGACTTCTACAACACCTTCATGCGCATGAAGAACAACAACGAGTGGGGTATCAAAGGCAAGACTGCAGTTGAATCCCGGTTGCCGATATATGCCAAAGCGCGTGCGTTGGAAGCCAAATTTGATACGGTCATCTATTACGCTACATACAAAGACGAGGATTATTTCTATGTGGCAGAAGGGGAGTGGATAAACCATTCCCTGAGTTCCCGAACACGCGACGAACAAAATGTAGGGGTAAAGATGGGATTGGCTGATGCCGATGGAAAACTCATCATCCCTATGGAGTACGATCTGATTGGTACCATCGGGTTTGAAAGGCCTGACCTTGTGGAGGTGAAGAAAGACGGCAAGTTCGGCTACTTTGATATACAGACAAGGACGCTCATCGTTGAGCCTAACTATGATATGATCATCCCCGTCACATTCGAGAATGTATTTGCCATGGTGCGGCAGGACAGTGTCTCAGGATGGCTCACCAAATACTATGAGTATGAGCAAGGTTTTCCTTCTCAGGATGTCCAGCAATGGTTCGAGAATTATACCTACCTGCGAAAAACCCTGCGACTTGCATCAGGCAGCCAGGTCTTTTGCGAAATCCCTTCGGAACAGTATGCTGGCAATGGAATCCTGATGCCCCCATCTTACCTGGTAAAACATCGGGTCTTTGATGAAATAGAACATGGTATTATCACAACAGAGGTGCCGCTGCATGGCTATACCGAATACAAAGAAAGCCAGGGCTCGTGGTTGCAGCGCATCACTGACGGATTCGGCGCGCTTACGACCTCGATTCAGGAACGGTATCTGGCCGGCCGGGAAGAGTTTTACAATTCCACCACTATTCTCTTCGTCGACAATGACTACGATACGCTGGGCGAGGCGCACCTCTCCGGTACCGAGATCTCAATACGCGCCATAGACAGCACTCTGCTGGAAGTAAAAACACCGCATGACTGGTGGTTTATGGAGGAAGAAGTATGCGAGGAGACAAACCTGTACCTGCATAAATATTTTGCCATTGGAGAGGATGGCTCGATCAGACAACTGAAGTCGAACCGGTTATTCCCCGAAACAGAGTTCGTCAGGCTCGACAGTTCATATATCACCGGACAATTTCTGGTGTACGACCGCAAGCTCGACGCGGAGGTGCCGACCTCGATCTTGTCTATGAAGACCCTTACTTCAATGAGAGATGAAATCCTCGCTTGTTACGGTTACAGTTTTCCAGAGACTGATAAGGCCGAGCGATACGACACCAGATGGTACTTACCCGTCTACGCCAACATCGAGGATGTCACAGATCTGCTAAATGATATTGACCGCCATAATTTTGAGTTCCTGGAGCGCATCATCACCGCGATGCAGTCCGATGTAGCTGCAGAGCCAAGGGAGGAGGTACTTCCGGATACAGATGAGCCGATCTTGCCGGATACCACGAACATCATTTGACCCAGGGGCTAATTTTGCGGACCATGGTTTTATCCTTCGCGCGAAGTATCGTATTGGCTGTCGTCGCTTTCCTGGCGGTGATTCTTGCGTACAATGCGCTCAGTTATATCAACTTCGATCCGCATTACGGATTTCTGCGGCTTAAGCAGGAGGCGATCGCAACGGGGTGGTACCTGCCCGGATATTACAGCCACGTACTGCTTGGCGGGCTGATCCTCGTAATCGGGTTTTTTCAGTTGCTTCCCGTTTCCCGACGCAAGCTACCCGGGTTGCACCGCTATCTCGGATATGTGTACGTGATGGGCATCCTTTTCTTTGCCGCCCCAGGCGGGCTCGTGATGAGCTTTTTTATCAACAGAGGTCCGTTCGTTCTGGCGAGCTTTATTGTGCAGGCCGCGTTGTGGTTCTACTTCACCGCCATGGCCTTCGACAGGGTCAGGAAAAGAGACATCACCGCCCACCGCCGGTGGATGTGGCGCAGCTACGCCCTCACATTCGCTGCCGTCACCCTGCGTATTTACATTTACCTGACGTCGTGGACATTCGATCTGGGACTACCTGAGGCATATGCGGTACTTTCCTGGTTGAGCTGGGTGCCGAACCTGATGGCGGTGGAGGTTTACTTGCGATGGAAATTACGTGCGACGCCTTGAAAATGTTAAAAGGGCTTAACTCATTTACCTCACTTCATTTTCCCCTTTCAATCCTCCTTCGATCCTACCTTGCGCTACGATAAAATGACCTGTACTCCCTGTGGTCGATGAGGCAAGAATAGGGAGGGATTCAACATTCAAGATTAATTCAAGATTCAAAATTTAAGATCTAAAATTGGATAGAAGGAGGTGATATGATCAACGTGTCCCTCATCCCCACGAATCAAAGTCCAGACAATTTCCGGCTCTCAAAATTATCCGTAATTTTCACAATGATGCTAGCCAAAATC
>JBARAD010000093.1:0-6934 GCA_049791675.1 Chryseosolibacter sp. | reverse complement strand
GGAATTAGGAGTTGGAGAAAGCTGATCCCTCTTTCAAAGCCCACGAATCTGAAATGTTAAATAAATCTTAAACCTTAAATCTTAAATCTTAAATCTTAAATCTTAAATCTTAAATCTTAAATCTTAAACCTTAAACCTTAAATCTTAAATCTTAAACCTTAAATTTTCACGTCACCCAATGCAACGTCTGACCCGGGATAGGATTGATGAAAGGCGTTTTATCCTGTTGCGCTTTCTGCCAGAGCCGTTTGATCTCATAATACCATTTCGCCTGCGCATCCGGTTCACCGATGAGTGTCAGGGTGGGATTGCTCTCCAGACCTTTGGCGAGTTTCATGAATACACCGAGGTCCTGCCCGATGAACTTTTGTCCGAGGCGTTTCAGGGGCCACCAGAACCAGCGTGTAGCCGGTAAGGTAGAATAGAAGATATGATGAAGTTCTGTGGCATGTTCGTTGATCGGCGTGAGGATCGTAATCGATATGACTTCATTTTTATCACCCACCCGGATATGCTCATACCGGTTGCCCGGTATCTCAAACGTGATCTCGGTAGAGGACCCTCCCTTCAGCACCGAATAACCTTTAGAATTAGTTGAAGGAGCGTGCCTTAACATCTTGAACCCCATTGCAGTAGGCTCAAAATGTTTCTCTTTCAGTTTAAGCTTTTTTGCTGATCTCCAGTACCATGACTGGTGTACAAAAGTGACGTGCGCCGGGTCGATAAGACCGATCACAGCGTGGTCGATATTCGCCGGAAGGGTCACGGTCTCGACATGCAGGAACTTCTTCGAGGAATCCAGTATCAGGTTCGGGGGTTCGGTTTCCGGCGTCACGTTGAAGTGCATTTTCTTGTCCGGAACATACACCCAGACGGTGTCACTGATCTCCCTGAGCGGATACCGGAATATCCTGATCTTGCTGCAGTCTACCTTCGAACCCGGGGCGACGGCGGGGATATTTTTGCAGACGCCATCCGTGCCGAACTGCCAGCCGTGATAACAGCATTGGAGCGTATCGTTCTCAAACCAGCCTTCGGAAAGCGGCACGCCCCGGTGGGCGCAGTTGTCCCGCAGGGCAAACGCCTGCCCGCTTGAATCGCGTCCGAAGACAATTCTTTCACCCAGTATCTCCTTTGCAACCAGCTTCCCCTTTTTCAGGAAGGAGCTGTGGAAGGCCATATACCATAGATTTTTCAGGAATAACGAAGGATCTGCTGCCATCACACTTTGATAAGCTGCAAAAGTAGGAGGATATAGGGAGATAAGAAAATTGGGGTCATGGGAGCTGGATCCGGATTTCAGGCATGGATGAACCAATGACAATCGACTCCTTGCCCGTTATGAAAGATTGTTTAACTTAAGGAAGTTATTAAAACAAACCGCTATGAAAACCATCTGGGTAATAGTTCTGCTAATGAGTACCGGTGTTTGCTTCGGACAGTCCATTCCGGCTGAGGAAATTCAGATCAAGACTGCTGTGCTGGCAGCGCCGCAGGAACAACGGGAGAACGCCACGATCATGGGATTTTCACCGAAGGGTGAACTGGTTATCCTCCGCAAGGGAACCAACGGCATGATCTGCCTGGCGGATGACCCCGCACAAAAGGGAGTGAATGTCTCCTGCTATCACAAGGATCTCGAACCGTTCATGGCACGTGGCCGCGAACTGAAGAAAGAAGGAAAGTCTTTCCAGGAAATTTTTGACATGCGCGAACAGGAAGTCAAATCGGGCAAACTCAAAATGCCCACCCAACCCGCTACCCTATACGTCTACAGCGCCAATGACGAGAACTACAATACCACCACGGGTGAGATCAAGGACGGATACCTGCGTTATGTGGTTTACATTCCTTACGCTACGGCCGAGAGTACCGGCTTGCCATTGAAACCTGATTTCGCAGGTCAGCCCTGGATCATGGATCCCGGAACACACCGCGCCCATATTATGATCAGCCCGCCGAAGGAGAAACAGTGAGTGGTGAGTGGTGAGTGGTGAGTGCGGCCGGTGCGTCAATATAGGTTTGCTTTTCATAGTGCGTGAATCGTGAATAAGTCGTCAATCGCGAATCGTGAATGGGTGAGTGCGTTGGAAGGCCTGGCTTTTCATAGCGACGCAGGTCAGTGGTCAGTGGTCAGTGGTGAGTACGCTCGTGCGTCACGTATATTTGCTTTTCATAGCGGGTCACTCTCTTATTTTGAGATTTTCAATCCCTCTGGGATTGGTCCTTATCGTCAGGTACACGCAACTCCATGAATAGACTCAACTCAATTCACGATTCAAGAGCCCGCTTATAACGGACAAGGTCCTCACCATTCACCACTGACCCTCAAAAAATATGCGGCCCACTTAATAACGCACGACCTCATTCACGATTGACGACTCACGCACGATGCGTCACGCTATGAAAAGCTATCCAGATTCGCCGCAGTCCCTCACTCACCACTGACCTCTCACCACTCACCACTCACCACTGACCTCTCACCATGCTATCTGAAGATCAAATCGAACAGTTCATCCAACTCGGTTACATCAAACTGGAACAGGTCTTCTCAAAAGAGCTTGCGAAAGAAGGCCGGGATATTTTGTGGAAGGACACGAATTGTGATCCGGATAATCCGGCCACGTGGACAAAACCAGTGATCAGACTCGGGGAATATGCGCAGGAGCCTTTCCGGCAAGCTGTCAACATGCCCGTCCTTCGTGAGGCGTTTGATCAGCTGGCGGGCGCTGGCCGATGGTTGCCAAGATACAGTCTTGGGACTTTCCCGGTCAGGTTTCCGAACGACGCGGATCCCGGCGACACGGGCTGGCATGCCGAAGCAAGCTTCTATGGCGACGACGGCTCCATGCGGCTCAACGTGCATTCGCAGGGCCGGGCGCTGCTCATGCTGTTCCTGTTTTCCGACATCGGCATCAACGATGCGCCTACGCGCATACTCGAAGGATCCCACCTGGATGTGCCGCCTTTGCTGCTGCCCCATGGTGAAAAAGGATTAACGTTCATCGAACTGGCGCAAAAACTTTCCCCTTCGACGCTGCAACGGTCAACGGTGTACGCTACGGGCGAGGCGGGCACCGTATTTCTGTGCCACCCTTTCCTGATCCACGCAGCGCAGCCACACCGGGGACAGAACCCCAGGTTTATGGCCCAGCCTCCGCTTCTGCCAGCGACGCCGGTCAGGATATTTCCGGAAGATGGGAATGCGACGCCGGTGGCGAAAGCCATTCACATGGGACTGAAGGTATCAAACGACACGTGAGATCAACTGCGCACGCGTTCAAAGGAATAACCTTCCCTGAACGCGGCGACAAGGACACGGACTATAACGATCGGGCTATACCCAACTCCAGGCCGCGCAATTCCGCGAGACCCCGGAGCCGTCCGATGGCAGAGTAGCCCGGATAGGTCGTCTTCTTCAGGTCATCGAGCATCTGGTGCCCATGGTCTGGCCGCATCGGGATGGAAACATTTCTGCGTTTCATCAGCTGCACGATCTCCTTCACGACGGCATACATGTCTGTGTCTCCATCCAGGTGATCGGCTTCGTAAAAATTACCTTCCTCATCCCTCCTGGTGTTGCGCAGGTGGATGAAGTGAATGTGATCACCCAGGCGCTTCACCATACCGGCGAGATCATTATCAGGCCGCACGCCATAAGAGCCTGTGCAGAAACAAAGTCCGTTCGCGGGAGAAGGCGCCGCATGGAGCAATTCCTTTGCATCCGCCTCCGTGCTGACCACGCGGGGCAAGCCCAGGATAGGATACGGTGGATCGTCGGGATGAATGGCCATTTTCAGACCTGACTCCTCCGCCACCGGCACAACCTGTTGCAGGAAATAGAACAGATGCTGCTTTAATTTTCCTGCATCGATGCCATGATATTGTTTGAGGGCCGTGAGTATCTGTTCCTCCGTAAACCGTTCTTCACTCCCCGGCAGCCCCAGCAGCGCGTTGCGATACAGCGTTTCTTTCTCCTGCGCAGTCATCGTCGCCAGCCGTTGCTTTGCCTGTGCAATCTGATGGGATGTATAATCCTTCTCCGCCCCGGGTCTCTTCAGAATGAAAAGGTCAAAGGCGATGAAAGCATGCTTCTCAAAGTAAAGCGCTTTGCTCCCATCCGGCATTGTATAGGATATATCCGTTCGCATCCAGTCGAGGATGGGCATGAAGTTGTAAGTGACCACTTTCAATCCGCACTGTGCAACGTTCCTCAGACTTTGTTTATAATTCCCAATGTATTTTTGAAATGCACCGGTTTGTTTTTTGATGTCCTCGTGGACCGGAAGACTTTCAATGACCGTCCAGGTAAGTCCGGCCTCACGCGCCATCGCCACCCTTTTGGCGATCTCTTCGACAGTCCATATTTCACCTACCGGGATGTGATGCAAGGCGGTGACAATTCCCGTACATCCTGCCTGACGGATGTCGGAAAGGCTCACGGGATCTTTGGGGCCATACCAGCGCATGGTTTGTTCCATCAGCATAGTTTAAGATTTAAGATTTAAGATTTAAGGTTTAAGATTTAAGATTTAAGATTTAAGGTTTAAGGTTTAAGATTTAAGATTTAAGGTTTAAGGTTTAAGGGCAAGAAATCCGGGCAGTGTTTGTTTCATCCTCATCATGTCATTCATGGCATCGAAGCTATGAAAAGGCGTACACAAGTTGCAACCGATTGCATTATTTTATTTAAACTTGTCATCACCGCGGTAATCCCCGGATTGTGAACTCATTCTCACGCCATGCAACCCCTGCGACAAATGAAGCAATTAAAAATATTCTGGCTGCTCATCGTCACAATGACGTATCTCATCCTACCGCTTCGAGCGGAGGACGGATACAGGCTGTGGCTGCGCTACGATCTGGTCTCCGATAAACAGAGACTCACGGATTACCGCCGCCAGCTACAGGGATGGATGGTGGACGTCACATCCCCTACCGGAGACGTTGCGCGAAAGGAATTGCGCCTGGCATTGACAGGTCTTCTCGGCGTGCCCGTCCAGGAAGTTCGCGGCACCGTGGGCGACGGCATCATTGTCGCCGGAACATTCGACTCCCCCTCTCTCGCAAAAATGAGGCTTGCGGAACGATACAAAACCGGAAATGAAGGATATGTGATCCTGCGTGGAAGACTTAATAACAAACAGATCATCATCATCGCAGGAGAACAGGAACGCGGAATGCTGTACGGCGTATTTCACTTTCTCCGCCTTCTGCAGACCCACCAGCCGATTGAGAGACTTGCTATGGAAAGCGCTCCCAAAACAAAGGTCCGTATCCTGAATCACTGGGATAATCTTGACCGCACAGTCGAACGTGGCTACGCCGGATTTTCGATATGGGACTGGCATAAGCTTCCGGGCTACATTGATCCGCGCTATCACGACTACGCAAGAGCCAATGCTTCCATAGGAATCAACGGTACCGTGCTGACCAACGTGAATGCCAATGCGCTGGTGCTCACACCCCAATATCTCAGCAAGGTCGCCGCGCTTGCCGATGTCTTCCGGCCCTACGGCATCAGGGTGTATCTGACTGCGCGTTTCAGTGCGCCCATGGAGATCGGTGGATTGAAAACAGCAGACCCGTCTGATCCGGAAGTGCAGCAATGGTGGAGACAGAAAGTGAAAGAGATCTATGAATACGTTCCCGACTTCGGGGGCTTTACGGTGAAGGCCAATTCCGAGGGACAGCCAGGTCCGCAAAACTACGGACGAAATCACGCGGAGGGTGCCAATCTGCTTGCTGAAGCGCTGGCACCCTTCAACGGTATCGTTATGTGGCGCGCTTTCGTGTACGACAACAATGTTCCTGTCGACCGTACAAAACAGGCGTACGACGAATTCAAGCCCCTGGATGGACAATTTCATCCCAATGTTATGGTCCAGGTGAAGAATGGTCCGCTGGATTTCCAGCCTCGCGAGCCATTCCATCCCCTGTTCGGCGCCATGCCCGGGACGCCATTGATGATGGAGTTTCAGATCACACAGGAGTACCTTGGAAATGCGACGCACATGGCCTTTCTCGCTCCACTATTCAATGAGGTGCTGAATGCCGACACCTATGCGCAGGGCGAAGGTTCCTCTGTTGGTAAGATAATTGACGGATCGCTCGAGAAACATTCGTTGAGCGGCATGGCCGGGGTGGCGAATATCGGGAACGACCGGAACTGGTGTGGCCACCCCATTGCCCAGGCAAACTGGTATGCCTTCGGACGGCTGGCGTGGGATCACGCGCTTTCATCGGCGGACATTGCCGAAGAATGGATACGCATGACATTCAGCAATAGCCAGGACGTCGTCAGCACCGCGCGACAGATGATGCTTGCTTCGCGCGAAATACCGGTGAAGTACATGACGCCGCTGGGACTCCATCACATTATGGGCTGGAACCATCATTATGGTCCTGCTCCCTGGATCAAGGACAAACACCGCGCGGACTGGACATCGGTGTATTATCACCGCGCGGACAGTGCCGGCATCGGCTTTGACCGAAGCGCTACCGGAAGCAATGCACTTGATCAATATGCGCCCGCGGTGCGGGAAATTTACAACGATCCCCGTAGGTGTCCCGAAGCGTATCTGCTATGGTTTCACCATGTCAGCTGGGATTATAGAATGAAGTCGGGAAAGACGTTGTGGGAAGAATTGTGTCATCAGTATTATCAGGGCGCCGATTCGGTGAAGTGGATGCAAAAACAGTGGGCATCACTTGAAGGAAAAATCGACGCGGACCGACACGCGCATGTGAGCAGCCTGTTGAACATCCAGCAACAGGAAGCGGTATGGTGGCGGAATGCTTGTGTGCTTTACTTCCAGACTTTCGCCAAAAGACCGATCCCGATTGGTTTGGAGAAACCCGACAAGACGCTGGAGTATTATCAAAGTCTTGAGTTTCCCTTCGCGCCAGGGATTAAACCGAGATATTAGTCATC
>JBARAD010000092.1:0-10675 GCA_049791675.1 Chryseosolibacter sp. | reverse complement strand
CTCCGCAGGTCCGACAGTGGCAACGGTGTTCTTATTTGTGTTGATCTCTTCGTAGTCATTGGTACAGGATGAAGCCAGCACCACACCTGAAGCCAGCAACGCGTACAGGTATATTTTTAACTTATTCATTCTTTTCATAATTTCTTCAATTGTTCTTTTTAACGAATTAGAAAGTCAGGTTCAGATCAAAACCTACACTCCGTGTAGAAGGAAATGATCCATACTCCACACCCAGGAAAGTGTTACCAGCACCCTGCGCCATATCCGGATCAAACCACATTTTTCTCTTCTCCATTCCAGGAATATTCATGATGGAACTTCCGCGATATAACCACAATACGTTACGTGATACCAAAGAAAGACGGATCGCTTTGACAAAGGATTCGTCAGGCACCTTGATGGAATATCCCAACGACAACTCCCTTAAGCGGAAATTGGTAATGTCATAGGCAAAAAATTCACCCACACCTGAACGCTTGTTTGATGCGGTTTGCCAGAATTGTTGTGCCGTGATTGCGACGTCAACAGGCTCGCCGGCTGTATTGACACCTCCCAGATTCCAGCCGCCTTCACGATAAGCTTCCGTGCCTTCTGTGATACCGCTGTACGCAAGATTCATTTCCGTTCCTGACACCATCGTGCCACCAAACCTGCCATCGATCAGTGCCCTTAAAGTGAAACCTTTAAAAGTAACTGTGTTGGTCAAACCGAGGTTCGCTTTTGGACTGAAGTTTCCAATCACGCCAGGCAATTTACCGGCAGTCGCAGTTGTTATGGGGACACCAGTAGTAGCGTTGACCATGTATTGGCCATTGTCGTGTCGAATCCACTGATTGGCAATGATATCACCGTAACTTCCACCCTCCCTGATCTCGGGACGACCGCCAAAGTCCAGCCAGCCACCCAGGTAAACCACCTTCAGATCATCGCTTAACTTAACCACTTTGCTGCGGTTCAAGCCAAAGTTCAGATCAACGGTCCACTCTAGCTGGTCATTCATTACAGGAGAAGCGTTCAGTACTACTTCAAGACCTTTGTTCTCGATATTACCTGCGTTGATATACTTCTTAGCGTATCCTGTTCCGGCAGGAAGGTCGATGCCAAGTAACTGATTCAAAGAATTGCTGTGATACAAAGTCAGCGCAAGGCCAAACTTATTGTCCAGAATTCGCGCTTCAAGACCGGCTTCCTTGCTTTGTACGATCTCAGGTTTCAAATCCGGAAAAGGAAGAATCGCACTGCGGCTTAAATAACCATTGCCCACGCCCGGAGTATAGGCGTACGACGCTGTGCGCAATCCAAACTGACCGCCATTACCTACCTCAGCATAACTCAAATTAACCTTCAGGAAAGAAAACAGCTCAGGCAAAGTCAGCAGATCTGATAAAATCGCCGACGAGCCCAATGAATAATACTGGAAAGCATAGGGAGATTGCAGGCGTGAATCCCAGTCATTTCTGACACTTCCCTCCAGAAATAATGAATTCTTAAATCCAAAATTGAACTGACCAAAAACAGATTGGGTCTGGACCCCGCTCCCCGCGGTTACTATTTGCGGAACAGTAGCGAAATTCAAGCTGAACTTGTTGGCTACATTCAAACCATCGCCAATGCCAGTAATGGTCTTTGTTTGGTTGTCCTGGTGAATCGCTCCAACGTGGTAATCGACAGTGAAATTTTCTCCAAGGTTATTTTTTCCGTTCAGCATCACGTCAAACCATTTTTGCGTGGTAACCCCGTCAACATTGGAATAATATCCGCCATAGCGCCCGGCATGCAATAATGTGTTGTGATAAACCTTTCTTTCAGCATTTACAAAAGAACGGTCAAGGTTCGCTCTTCCCGTCACATCAAGCCAGTCTGTGATCTCGTATTTCGCGGATAAGAAACCAATGATGTTATCCGTCTTCTGATTATGAATATCATTGTTGACAGACCAGAAGGGATTGCCATAAGTAGGGTGCAGGGTGGCTGCCCATGGAGCACGGATGAGTAAACCAGCCGCATTTGTCATCTGATAATTTTTGGCGTCCTCGATACTAAGATTTCGCGACAGCTGATAAGCGTTCAGCACAGGCGTATTTCCTTCACCTGAGCGCGGCATGTGTTCGATGTCCTGGATAAAATACGAGACTTTGGCATCCGTACTAAACCGTTTACCGATCTGATTGGACAACCTTAAGTTAACGGTATGACTCATCAGATCGTTATTGGGGATAATGCCCTGCACCTTATTATTGGTGTACGACAAATAGGTTTGCATTTTTTCTGAACCACCTGATACGCCGATGGAATTATGAAAACTGGTTCCCGTCCGGAAGAAATCCTTTATGTTGTCGGGCTCGGCGTTATAGGTTCTTTCATTACCCTGAATGTTCGTGTAAGTCTGTCCCTCCATTTTCGGTCCCCAGCTGTTTCCTACAGCAGGATCCAATACTCCGTTGCTACCTTGTCCATAAGTATTCTGAACCCTCGGCAAAGCAAAAGGGGACTCCAGTGTTAGTCCTGAATTAAGCGTGACGGAGACCTGACCTTCTTTTCCTCTCTTAGTGGTGATGACGATCACGCCATTACCGGCCTGGCTACCATATAATGCAGCCGCAGAGGCACCGCGCAAAACTGTTACAGATTCAATGTCGTCGGGGTTGATACTGGTGATGTTGCCACCGGGAATTGGAATGCCGTCTACCACCATCAACGCGTTGTTGTTTCCGTCGATTGAGCGGTTTCCGCGCAGCACAATTCTCGCCGCACTTCCTACACCGCCGGATCCTTGCGTGATGACCGCACCCGCGATCCTACCCTGAAATGCGTTCAGGATGTTATTGGGATCACGTATCTCGGAAAGCTGTTTGGTCTCTATGCTCTGCGTTGCATACACGAGTTCTTTCGGCTGACGCTGGATACCCAGCGCAGTGACTACGACCTCGTCCAGCTGGGTCATGTCCGTGGAGAGTGTCACATCGATGACCGATCTGCCATTCACGGCGACCTCCTGGGCAACATATCCGATAAAAGAAAATACCAGGACAGCCTGATCATCCGCTGCGATGGTAAATCGGCCGTCAGCATCGGTCGTGGTACCTGACGTGGTGCCCCTCACGATGATATTCACACCGGGAAGCGGCGACGCTGTCTCGTCCACAACCCTTCCCGTAATGCTGGCCTGTACGACCAGGTCCTTCACGGAGTAGTTGTCATTCACCTCCGGGATTGTGCCGGCAACCGCAGAAGTCTGGGTTCCGAAAACAAAAAAGCCCAGGACCCAAAATGGCAATACCCATTGCCGGGCTATCCCTGGAAAGGAAACATTTGTAAAATTTCTCAAAATCATATTTGTGTTGTTTTAGGGGAAAAAAGCTTACTATACCTTTCTTTACATAAATAATGGCCAAAATTTGATTAAATCAAAGTAAAGGAAACTTATTTCTAATAAATAGTAAGTTTTTGAAAATAATTCGATGAGAAAACGTTTCAACGATCGATGCCCTTTGCCATTCAGGGAACGAAGTCTTGCGTTTTTTTTGCTTTCTCGAAAATCAGCGCATGATGGATAAAAAAATGCGTTCATCCCAGAGTCTACGCTGAAAGGGTGCGGATATGACCAAAAAAGCCATTTTTGACTTAAAAAAATGCCTTACTGAAGCCAGACTTTGCAAGAATGGAAGTGAAACGAAGCCTTTCGGCCTACCTAAAAAATAAGATAACGAAATTTACTTCAGAACAGAGGCGGTGTTTTAATACGATTTGAGACCTGCGTGCTGAATGACCGAAGTCTGGATCATCCTTAATCCATTTCCTCTCGCAACCGCATCAGGTCTAAAAACAAACGCAGCCTGCTCACCCTCGCATGCGACAAAAGTTTTTCCTCCAATTCCTCGGTCTTCTTTTCATCGTCTTCGATTTTTGCCAGCACCCATTGAAATTCAGCAGACAAAGAACCCGCACCGATGCCCCAATTCCTGATGGAATCATTAGACGCCTGCCACTCCTTGATCAATGCATCCAGTTTCGGATTCCTGTTTTTCTTCAGGACCATGAACCCGATATAATTGCCCAACGGCTCACCGGAATGCCTGCGCTCCCGGTCAAGCGAATATTTTTCGATCCGCCTGTAATACGGCGCGGCGGTATCATCTCCGGAAAGCGCTTCCTCACACACAGCGGCCATCATATCCTGTAATCGTGTGTCGGGATCATACGGTTTCCCCGCTCCCAGGTGCTCCGGCCACTGCCGTGATGCTTCTATATGTTGAAGCGCCTTCTCATATTTTTTGCTCTCCATCATTTTTACAGCACTGGCAAGATTCGCGAGTTCATAAATATCCTGACCTTCCCGCGCCCCTTCCTGCGGCAGTATCCGGATCTGATCCATCACATTGAGTGCGCCTTTGAAATTTCCGTTCTGCAACAGGGCCTTGGCGTAATCCATTCCGATTACCGGATTGTTTGGAAATCTTTTGAACGCCTTGCCCGCGTTCTCCAGCCCTTCTTTGGAGGATTGGCTGCCCTGATAATAATTATTTAAGTAATGCCATGTCCTCCACTCCGCCGGCCCCACGCTGACGGCTCTTTTTAGATCGGGCAACAACTGCGGGGCCGCGTCCTTGTCGCCCTGAAATAAGATATATCGCGCAAGGTAGAAGGGCGCATAGTCGGGCATTCCGCCGCACTGAAGGAATAAAGCCTTTGCCTGATCAGTATTTGAATGGTTCCAGTAAACCAGACCGAGATAATACATCGTCTTCCACGAGGGCTGCTGCGCCTGTGCCCAGGTGAGGACGGGAATGTCCTCTGAACGAAACGGAAAGACCTGCTCCGGTGATAGTTCCAAAGCCCTCTTCAGGTATGCCATGCTCTTGGCCTGATCGCGATCTCTCTCAAAGTAGGCGCGCCAGTAATACACTGTCGGATGCTCGGGCGCCTCCGACAAAACCTGTGCGGCCTCACGGCTCAATCCTGCATTGGCATATTCAACCGCCAGCTCGAGGAAGGTCTCGTGCGGGAACTCATTCGTGATGGCGCTTTTGAAGTCCGCGAGATGCTTGTCGTCCGGATTCAGCAAATACAGTTCGAAACGCGCATAGTGACTCAGTGGATCAATGCCGAGCAAAGTCTCCACCACTTCAAGGGCCCGCGCACGATCGTTTGCTTTGCGGTAGGCCGTCGACAAAATATGATGGGCCGTGAGATTATACTTGTTATACTCTAAAGCGTTTGTGGCATATTGAATCACCTGATCAAGATTCCCCTTCCGCATATTGATCCGCGCGATCTGAACATAGGCGGCCGACCGGAACTCCATGGTCCGGCCCGCCACGGCGAATGCTTCCTCCGCGTTGTTGAGATCACCGGTCTCCGCCAGTATCACGCCGTAAATAAAGTTGGCGCCGCCATCATACATATCCAACTGCAGCACCTTGCGCGCAAGATCCTTTCCTTGTTCATAGGACTGCTTGCGGTAAGACAATTCCGCCAGTCGCGTCAAAGCCCTGCTGTGCGTGGGCGCGGCTTCAAGGCATGCGCGGTAAAATTTTTCAGCGGCATCATAGTTGCGCATGGCATGTTCCTCATTGCCCAACCGGTAAAGCCTGTCTGCGGAACGGTATTCTGTTTCAAAGGTGTTTACCATCGGACGGCTTACTACATTTTCCGTCTTATCGGAAGTATAATACAGCTTTTTATTTCCGACATGTACGCGCAGGATTTCCTCCGGACCATGGATTACGGGAATTTCCTTTTCAAAGACCTCCATCGGTTTGAGCTGCAGATATTCACGGTGCACTGATTTGTCGCCCAGGCTCACCGTTAGTGTATCGCTGATAGAAACATTGGGACTGATCATGATCTTTACTCCGTGGCCAGACTCGGTCACATTCAGCGTTCCATCAGGGGTAGCATCGGCCATCCCGCCGGTACCCTTTACGGGGAACCAGTAGTCTGTCTTCGTCTCTGCGTAAAAAGGCCGGAATGAAAGCTGCGTGAAGGGCGTGTGAAAACCACTCTTCTCTCCGGCCTGGTTGAATTTAACGCCCGACTGCGCTTCGATATACTGACCGTCATCATCGGTTAAAAGATCTTCCCAGATGGCCCCGTTGCGACTCAGAGACCAGATCCATAGCTTCTTTCCGGGCGCATCCGCGTAAGGCGCCCAATGCCCAAAACCAAAGCCCGAATCGCGCCAGTATCCCCCAAACCAGTTGCGCACGTCGCCCACGACGTGATACGATTTATGACTTCCGAAATTGTTTTCTCTGTAAAGAGACAGATTGCGGCCCTCCTGATCGATCGGCCACGGTGAAGCAATCCCGCTGTGGTCCACATGATGCGTACCCGGAAAATAAAATTCGAGGTCGTCCGTCGCTTTGTATGCCGCGTTCTCCCATGACAGGTAGGCTTCGTGAAAGGGCGTGGGATTAAACCATAAAGCCCGCGTCTCAAAGTAGGCCTTGTCCTTTGGCAGGTGAATGTTCACGCGCCATTCTGTGCGTGACGCGAGATCCAAACCGCCGACGATGCAACTGCTACTGCCATCCGCGTTTTGAATGATCCGATAATCCACGGGACCGGAAGCCCAGGGCGCATGGCCCAGGTCCAGACCAAAATTGTGCTCGATGCCTCCACTGGTCCATGGACCCCGTATGCCGATGGAACGGAACTTCATTACGTGGTTTATATACACGAACTCCCTGCCCGTCGATTTCTCTATCGCCCCCATTACTTTTCCACCCACTTCCGGCTGCACCATCACCCTGATGTAAGGGTTTTCCATCTCAATGACCTTCCATTCCTTTTGGATACCCTTATCGGTATATCCGTCAAATGTATTGTAAGGATAAAAGGGAGCCACTTTGTTGTTGATCGCCATCGCAGGAAGGGGATTCGGATCGGAATAGGGATACGTTTTCATGGAGACCCTGCGCTCTCCGACGGAATTCCGTTGACCGGATACATCGATCACCAACACAAGGCAAAACAAGCCTGCCGCCAGAATAAAAATCCGCTCGCGGATCATTCTTGTCAAATCCCAAAAACTCCCTGTATATCCCATGTTTGTTTTATAAATTGGTTATTGCCGAGGTAACGGAACTCACCTCCAGCGATCCACTGAGGTCGTTGACGGACCTGTCCGTTTTTTTTCAGACTGGCCCACGGTCAATATTCTTCTGCTAACAGTTGATCGTATGTTCTTATGCTCATGAGCGCTGAAAGAATGCTATAGGAAAAACTTCTGCAACGGTCTTACACATTCAATTCATAGATCCGGACACCTTCCACCACCCGGGTGATGGCGCCTGTGACCGATGGCATGTCCGGTTTTAACCCGATGTGAAGTGACTTATAAAAACCAAGGATCTGGGCGGGCAAGACACTGCAGACGGCGAGGTATTCCTCCTCAAGGCCCTGACTGTTCTCTGTCAGATAAATAGTATGATCAAGCTGTATGCCCGGAAGCCTTTTCTCCATAATCCCTATCTCCAGCAGCGGCGCGCGGCCCTTCCTCATCGACCGGACGAAGTCTCTTTCATATTTCGAGGCGTATTCCTCATTTGAAAAGATGTAGCACACCAGGGTGGCTTCATCAACGACTGCCTTCGGGCCATGCCGGAAACCCAGGAAGGAATCTTCCTTGCAGATGATCTTTCCGTCAGTGAATTCCTGCAGTTTCAGCTGCGATTCACGGGCGGCGCCGAAGAAAGGACCCGATCCGAGAAAGACCGCGCGACGGAAATCCTTCTCCGCGATCTTCGCCAGGTCGGCGGCATAAACGTCGATGATGCGGCGCCCATAACACGTGAGCACATCTACCGATTTGCGGGCAGCCTCCAGGTTGTTGAGGTGCGCGACCAAAATACCCGCCAGCAACATGCCGGTGTAACTGCTGGTCATGGCAAGGCTCTGATCATTGGCCTCTGGCGGCAGGGTGAGTACATATTTATGCTCACTGTCGTGCCGTGCGAGTTTGCCATCCGCATTGCAGGTAATCACCAGATGGTAGCAGTTACCGCCGATCTCATCAGCGAGCGAAACAGTGGCGACGCTCTCAGGACTATTCCCCGAGCGGGCAAAAGAGATCAGCAGCGTAGGAATGGAAGCGGAGAAGAAGTCACGCGGATGAGATACCAGATCCGTAGATGCGATCGCCTCCGTGACAAGGCCCGTCTGACGCATGATTATTCCCCGGAGGGATAATCCGATAAATGCACTGGTGCCTGCACCCGTTAGAATTACACGCTTCGAATCCGCGAGGGCCGTGTTCAGAAATTTCGCGAGTTCCGGGCGCTGGTCGTTCACTGCGTGCCAGATCTTCTGCCAAAGATCCGGTTGCTGGACAATCTCACGTGCAGTGTGAGCAGCGCCTTTCGTTTCCAGTGCCGACAACGCCATGCCTAAATACTCCATAAATACCTTCGTTTACTGATTCCAGCCCAGTGCTTTTCTTACACTTTGCCAAATTACCCTTATTATTTCAATAAAAACAAAGGAGAATATAAGAAATGATAACGAATCGAAAGATATTTATGCATGGTAATCTTACATCCAGTATTCCTTTTATTACTTCTTTCGACGAGGTTTTAAGCATATTTCAACGTCGCCAACTGCTTCATTATCTTCCGGATCAGGTCGACCCGGGCGGTCAGGTGAGGTTCCTGCCGCAGGAATAACTTTACCGGAGGATGTGGAAGTGAGGCCCATCCTGCATCTTCAGCATGGCAATAGAATTCGGATCCAGTAGCGTTGGCTGAGTCCGGGGACCACTTAATAACCGCAATACTTACCCGATGACCATGATACGCCATACCATCACCCTGATTTACCGAAGTTTCCATCGCGCGAAGACGACATTCTTCATCAACCTGATCGGTCTTTCAACGGCGCTGGCGTCTGCGTTGCTTATCTACTTATGGATCCAGGATGAGCTTAACTTTGACAAATTCCATGAAAAGGATGGCCGTTTGTTCCAGGTCATGGAGAATGTCCGCAACAGCAACGGCAAGGTTACGCGCGATGCAACGCCGATTGGCATGGCCGAATTGCTTTTAGAGACCTTCCCGGAGGTAGATCACGCCGCAACCGTCACCCCCATGGCATGGTTCCCCAAATTTATCATCGATGACCAGGGCAACCGCTTAAAAAATGAGAGCAAGTTTGCGGGTAAAAATTTCTTTCATATTTTTTCATATCCGCTTTTGTACGGGAACAAGGACCAGGTACTACTGGACAGACATTCTATTGTCATCTCCGAAAGTCTGGCAGCAAAACTTTATGGCTCAGCCGACAAGGCCGTAGGTCAGGTCATTCCGTGGGAACTCTCCCAAATAAAACAGGAATGCAAGGTCACTGGGGTATTCAAAGATATTCCATCGAATTCATCCGAACAGTTTGAATTGGTTCTTCCCATCGCGCTGCTCGGAGAGATCATGGGGTTCGATCCCGGCGAAATCGGTCCAACCGGACCGAGCACATTTGTCGTTCTGAAAGAAGGCGCCGATCTGAACGCGTTCAATAAAAAGATCTCAGGCCTGATGGCCTCCAGAACTGATACAAAAGATGCCGACTTTCTCGCCACGCCGTACTCCAAAAAATATCTTTACGGCAAATTTGAAAATGGCGTGCAGGTCGAGACCCGCATGCAGTACGTAAAGCTGTTCGTCCTTCTCGCACTGTTAATTCTCTGTATTGCCTGCATCAATTTTATGAATCTCACGACGGCAAAAGCTTCCAGGCGCATGAAAGAAATCGGCGTTAAAAAGGTAGTTGGTGCTTCTCGAAAGACCCTTGTTCTGCAATATATAAGCGAATCTGTACTGATGAGTTTCGTCGCGCTTGTCGCTGCAATTTTCATTGCCCATCTTTTACTGCCGCAATTCAATCAGGTGACGGGAAAGTTTCTCATGTTTAGCTTTACCTTCAGCCATCTTGCGGTTTATTTTATCCTGGCAATCATAACCGGAATTCTTGCCGGAAGCTACCCTGCTTTATACCTCTCGGGATACAAAGCTGTAGCGGTACTGAAAGGACATCGTACCGGCTCCTTCGGCGAATTGCTGGCGAGAAAAGGGCTCGTTGTCTTTCAATTTTCGATCTCTATCATTGCCATCGTGGGCGCGCTCGTGATTTACAGACAGATGGTTTTCGTCCAGACCAAAAATCTGGGTTACGACAAAGAAAACCTGATCTATTTCGAGTTGGAAGGAAAGGTGGCCACTGATCACGAAACATTCATTTCGGAAATCCGGAAGACACCAGGGGTGATAAACGCCTCAGCGATGGTTGGAAACATCGTTGGCACGGTTGGCCATTCCATGGAAATTGATTTTAACAATAAGATCATTCCATTTCACTGGCTGGGTATTGATGATGGGATGATCGAAACGCTGGGAATAGAAATGAAATCAGGCCGGACATTTTCCCGGGATTTTAACGACGCTAACCGCATCATTTTTAACCAGGCTGCCATCGACGCGATGGGCATCTCAGACCCGATCGGTAAAGTGATATCCTTCGGGAATGAACGGGTGGAGATCATTGGAGTCACAAAGAATTTCCACCTGAGGTCACTGCACGAAGAGATTACGCCGCTGGCATTCAGACTGGAAACCACCCATCTCTGGAATATTTTTGTAAAACTGGAGGAAGGCAGGCAAAAGCAGACGCTCGCAAATATCGAGGC
>JBARAD010000091.1:0-5300 GCA_049791675.1 Chryseosolibacter sp. | reverse complement strand
TTTAAGATTTAAAGTTTAAGATTTAAGATTAATTCAAGATTTAGAATATTTAAAATTCTTGATACCTTATTCCTGATGACGCCTAATTCCTGATTTCTAATTCCTAATTATTCCTAATTCCTAATTCCTGATTTCTAATTCCTAATTCCTAATTCCTAATTCCTAATTCCTAATGCCTAATGCCTAATGCCTAATTCCTAATGCCTATTCATACCGCAGCGAATTAACCGGATTGGAGGCGGCGGCCTTGATGGATTGGAAGCTTACGGTGAACCAGGCGATGGCGGTGGCAGTCACGCCACTTCCGATAAAGATCATCGGGCTCACATCCACGCGGTAAGCAAAACCATTCAGCCAGCTATCGACCACAAACCAGGCTGCTACCGCGGCTGGAACAAAGGCAATGATCACAAGTCTTGTGAATTCGCGGGAGAGCATAAGGGTTAGTCCCGTTGTGGAAGCACCCATTGCCTTCCTGATACCGATTTCCTTTGTGCGCTGTTCGGCCATAAACGCTGCAAGCGCGAACAATCCCAAACAGGCAATAAAGATCGCCAACCCCGAAAACACGGTAAACAATTGTCCCATACGCTGTTCGGAGCGGAACAGCTCGTCAAAGTCCTGATCGAGAAAGCTGTAATCGAATGGTTCGCCGGGCGCCTGCTGTTTCCATAACTTCTCTACCGTAGCGATCACCTCCGTGGGTTGTCCGTCGTATCGGATCATAAGCTGGTACGAATCATTGGTTAACCGGATCGCAAGGGGCCGTATCCTTGATTTCAGGGACTCAAAATTAAAATCTTTGTATACACCGATAATTTTCAGGCGTTCACTTTTTCCATCATCGTTGAAGATGATCTCCTCTTCCAATGGCCTGGCGAATCCGAATTCTTTCACGGCAGCTTCATTCAGAATGATGGCCAAAGAGTCGGAAGGATAATCCTTCGAGAAATAGCGTCCTTCTATCATCTCAAACTTCATCACATCCTGGTGTTCATGGTCCGCGTAATAGATGCTCATAATGTGATCCTGATCCGACCCTCCCGATTTGAAGACAGTGGTATTATTTACACCCGGAAAACTGTTGTTCGTATAACTTGAACTGACAATTCCCGTTTGCTGCGCCAGTGCATTTTTGAATGCATTCTTATGTTCTCCGAGCCTCCCTGCATTGGGAAGGATCAGCACATTGTGCTTGTCGATACCGATATTGCGCTCCTGCATGAAATTGATCTGCTGATAGACAATGCCGGTGAATATGATCAGGAAAATAGAAAGTGCAAATTGAAAAACCACGAGCGAGCTCCGGACACCTTTGCTTTTCATGCCGGCACGCACCTTGCCCTTCAACACTTCCACGGCACTGAACGACGTCAGATAGAAGGCAGGATAGCTTCCGGCGACGACACCAACAAACAGGATGAGCACGATGATGGCTACAATGAAGAACGGACTTCCGAAAATCTCCATCCCGAGTTGTTTCCCGGAAAGCAGATTGAACTGGGGCAACAGGAAATAACACAATACCAACGCAACCATCACAGCAATGAAACTGTACAAGACGGATTCTGCCAGGAACTGCCTGATCATCTGGCCTCGTAAAGATCCAAGTGTCTTGCGCAAACCGACTTCCTTCGCGCGACCCGCGGACCGCGCCGTAGACAGGTTCATAAAATTAATACAAGCGATCAGGATGATGAAAATACCGATGCCTCCAAAGAAATAGACGTACATGATATTGCCTCCGGGCTCTATATCGTGTTGTGATTTAGAACGCAGGTGAATATCCGTGAGCCTAGAGGTGTAATAACCGTAAGCGCCGCCGGAACGCTCCATCTGATCCATGGACACTCCCATAAATTTTTCCACTTCGGGGCCCACAAACTTCAGGACAAGATCAGGAAATTTCTCCTCGACCGCGCTGACGGGTGTATTTTCATCGAGGATGAAATAGGTGTACAGAAAATTATTCAGCCATACATTCCGTTGCATTTGTTCAGCCGACGCCGCGGAAAGAAGCACATTAAAAATAAAATGCGAATTCTTCGGCGCATCCGCCGCAATGCCTGTCACTTTATAGGTTTGGTCTCCCCCGACAGTCATCAGCTTTCCAAGCGCGCTTTCCTTGCCAAAATACTTGATCGCCACACTTTCTGTCAACACTACTGAATTCGGTTCCTGCAACGCGGTGTTTTCATCGCCTTCCACGAGCTTGTAACTGAAGAAACTAAAAAAATTCGAATCCGCGTGATAGATCCGCTCCTCTGTGAATACCTTTTCTTCGAACTTAAGCGTCGGCGCGCCCCAGAAACCTGCGATGCGGGTGGCCTGTTCCACTCCCGGCACTTCCTTCACCAGCGTTTCCGCCATCGGGGGACACGTGTTGGAAGTATTGATGTCCTGATCGCCGATCCGCGCATGCAATCCTACCTGATAGATCCGCTCAGCATTGGCGTGGAAACGATCATAACTCAATTCATTGACAACATACAGCAGTATCAACAGACACGCCGCGATACCGACACTCATTCCAAGGATGTTGATGGCGGAAAAAAATTTATATTTCCGGATGTTGCGGAAGGCGAGCTTAAAATAATTCTGGAGCATAAGGAGGTTTATGAAGCATTAGTAAGACGAAAAAACCGGCGTGGTTGTTACATGCCGGTGAAAATATAATCACAACGGTTGGCGCCCGATCCACCGGTCACTCATGCCGCAAGGTATTCACGGGATTGACAGACGCCGCCGAGAAAACCTTGTATCCGATGGCAAGTGTCGATACGAAGAACATGAGAAATACAGAGATCATAAACGATTCACCCGTGGCCGGCTGATAATATTTCCAGATACTTCCCATCAGTGCGTCGACCGCAAAATAGCTCATCACACAACCGGCCAGGGCGGAAAGCATCAGAATGACCATGAATTCCGTGTTGATAATACGCGTGATATTCGCAATGGACGCTCCAAGAACTTTTCTCACCCCAATCTCCTTCATTCGTTTTATAATGTTCAGTGAAACAAGCGTGAATAAACCGGTTACCGATAATATGAGCGCGATCACACCCATGAAAGCAAAGATCTTCACGATGTTGTTGTTGACCGTAGTGGCCTCGGCCATGGTCTCATTCAGATACCAACCGTTGTATAACCGGTTTGGAAAGATCTCTTTCCATTTTTTCTCCATGAATTTGTTGATGTCCTGCAGTCTGACAACGGGACCGTTTACGATCACATGCGAGTATTGATCCCGCGTTGTATACCGGATCATCAGCGGGTCCATCTCGCGCCACAATCCCATGGTGTACACATCCTTTACCACCCCGACAACATAGAGCCTGACCGTATCCATCCACATGATCTCTTTTCCCAAGGGCTGATCCCACCCGAAGCTTGCTGCGAATTTTTCTGTGATGATCACTGATTCCTTCCGGTCGGTTTCAGAGTCCTTGATGAAATCCCGGCCCTCCTTCAGAGTAAGGCCCATGGTCTTCAGGTAATCATCACCCACATCAATGATCTCCACTTCCAGTTGTTTGGAGCCATGCTTCACCGGGTCGTTATAGCGCACCGAAAAGATGCTGTGTTTGGATCCGGCAACAGAAACAATATCCTTATTTTCAAGCAGCGCATTTCTGTAAGTGTCAAATTCACCCTGGTTCTCCACGTAGGCGAGGATCACCCCCTTCTGATTAAAGCCCATATCAAAATCGCGCTGGTATACTGAATTGCCATAGAACGCGATGGCAAAAATGATGGCGACCAGAGAAAATGCATACTGTAAACCCAGCAGGATGCGGGTAAAATAATTCGTCCCCCCAAGCTTCAACTTTCCTTTCAAGATGCCTACCGGTTCGAAATGACTGATGTAAAATGCGGGATAACCACCTGCCACCAGGGCCGTGAATGCCAGGATACCAATGAGAAAAAACAAAAATCCCGGGTTATCAAGGTAGTGAGAGGTAAGTTTCATGTTTTCCCACAAGGCGTTCCAGCCACTGAGCAGCACTTCCCCCAGAAACAATCCCAGCAACAGGGAGATCGTACATACAAAAGCGGTTTCTCCGAGGAACTGTACAACGAGCTGTGAGCGGAGGCTTCCCATGACCTTGCGAATACCGATCTCCTTCAGTCTTCTGGAAGAGATGGCAATCGCCGTGTTGGTCATGTTAAAGCACGCAATGAGCAGTACCAGCACTGACATGATGATGGGCGATATGACGGCCTCGTCAGGGCTGCTGCTGCGCAGCTGACTCCATGTATCATTGTCACTGTCGCGCTGCGCCATCCCGACAAACGGTTCAATCACGAATTCCCTGATCTGAAAATCCTCTCTTACCTGATTGTTATTCTCTCTGTAGGGTTGAAGCTGTTTTTGCACGGCATCGAGCCTGGAGGGATCGCTGATCACCATGAAAAGCGTGTTCCTGCTCTTCCAGTCATTTTCATTCACGTCTTTCGCTTCATCGAAGTAGTTCTCATAATGGGTATAGGCAAATTCGTTGAAGCTGGAATTGGCTGGCTGTTTCCGGAAGACACCACCGACGATATATTCTTTGAGCTCCGAACCGATGACCTGCGTAAGCGGTTTGCCAGCAGCATCGACTGTGCCGAATAATTTCAAAGCCATTTCATCACTGAGGAAGATGCGCGATTTGTCTTTGAGGTTCGCAGCGTCTCCGGAAAGCATCTCGAAGGTGAAAAGGTCAAAGAAATCAGGGTCGGCGTAAGCGAGTCCTCCCGGGAAAAGGTTATCACCCACCTTAAAATTTGAAAAGGACCACGACATACGGACAACCTTCCCGACTTCGGGAATATTCTGCCGGATGACATTGCCCAGTGGGACCGGAACATATCCGTAAAGGGTAGTCTTTCCTTCAAATTCACGGACTGTACTTACGCGATAGATGTTCCCGGCCCCGGTATGGTGGCCGTTAAACTTTGCATCGAACTCCCAGTTAAAGTAGGCAACAATGCAGCAGGCAATGGCAACAGCAAGGCCAAGCACATTGATGAAGATGAAGAACTTATTCTTCATCATGCTTCGCCATGTTATGAGCAGATAGTTTTTGATCATCGGGAAAGATTTAAATCGCTGGTAAGACCCCGCTGCCCTTCGAAGGGTTGCATCCCCAGGCCAATAAATATGCCATTTCACCATTGTGCGAACCACGTGCATGAAACCTCATGGCGATATCAACGCTTTTCAGAAATGTACACCCTGGTGTCCGCTTTGATGACATCATCGATGACGCAGCTTCCTGTCAGCGTCCCGATACCCATCGGGAACAGGGCATCCC
>JBARAD010000090.1:0-14859 GCA_049791675.1 Chryseosolibacter sp. | reverse complement strand
CCGCATGTTCAATGAGGCGCTCAGGGTGCTTGGAGCGAATAAGCGAAGGCGTATGCTCGCGCTGACCACCGGGATAACCGGAGTGGGTGAAGATCACGCGGTCGGTCCATTTCTTACCCGTCATACGCACCTTTTCGGCGTTGATGACAATAACATGGTCGCCACAATCTACGTGCGGAGAATAACTAGGCTTGTGCTTGCCCCTGATAACTTTTGCAATCTGACTTGCCACCCGTCCCAACACCTGTTGATTGGCGTCTACGATAACCCAGCCTTTTTCGACTGTCGCCTTGTTGGCGTAAGTGGTCTTATAGCTATTATGATCCATTTTTTTACTTAAAATTCAATATAATGCACCCTTACTCTTAAAAAGGGACACAAAGGTAAAAGGACAAATCCTGAAATGCAAGAACTGGTTTGGAATATTACATCATTGCGTCCCGACCTTTCTTCTTCCGGTAACGCCGCATGGAAAACTCAAATCTTTCGATCTGAAAATCAGCGATGTACGAATTGGATGATCCGCCGTCAGGACGGTAAAAATTCCTTCAAAACTTCAGGAATTAAGCTCCAATTGCCTGATCAGCGCCTGAAAATCCTTGGGATATGGCGCTTCGGTCAGCTGCCTGTTTTCAGCCAGATCGTTGAATTGAAGCGAAAACGCATGTAACGCCATACGCTTCATAAACGGTTCCTCTTCGGTTCCCTGTTTCAGTTTGTAGTTTCTTTTCACCCGCGAGAGCAGAAACGGCTGGCCTCCATAGGTCTCATCTCCGGTGATCGGCGCCCGCTCCGTAGCCAGGTGTATGCGTATCTGGTGCATCCTGCCGGTAATCGGCCTGCATTCTACTAAAGTATGATAACGAAAAGACTTCAGCGCCGTAAACCAGGTTTGTGCCGCCTTGCCCTCCGACCGGCTGATCTTGACGACCCCGTCATCCAGTTTCAGAATGGGCGCATCCACGAGTTCATCCTTGAAATTATGGATTCCATCCACTACAGCATGATAGACCTTCCCTACCTGACGGTTCTCGAACTGCATGTTCAGGTGGCGGTAAGCTTCCGGGTTTTTGGCAATGGCCAAAACACCCGAAGTGTCCTTATCCAGCCGGTGGCATACCTGGGCGGCGGGCCAGTATTCGCGCGCGAGTCCCAGCAGATTCGGTCTTCCGTGCCGGTCTTCCAGCGTCGACAAAAACGGCGGTTTGTTTACCAGTATATAATCATCATCCTCGAAAAGAATAATATCCCTGAAGACAACGTTTTGCCTGGACGCTTTAGGCTTTTGGCCTGTCGGCAGATTCTCCATTTCCTTGTTTTTTATCTGTTATGCGGGGAAGCCTGAAGCTGAAAGTCGATCCTTTCCCGGGCTCACTTTCAACCTCCGCGCTGGTATGATGCCCCTCTAATATATGTTTAACAATCGCGAGGCCTAATCCCGTTCCCCCCTTTTCCCGGCTTCTGCTCTTATCCACGCGGTAAAAACGTTCAAAGATCCGGTGCAGGTGTTCTTTCGGTATGCCGATTCCGGTATCCGTAACGCGCGTAACAACGGATCTTCTCTTCAATCCAAAACTTACCACCACTTCTCCCTCCTCGCCTGAGTGTTTGATGGCATTCGATATGAGATTGGTCATCACCTGGGAAATTCTGCGCCAGTCGGCGTAGACCATGACGCTCCGAACCGGCCCTTCAATGCGAAGGCTTATTTCCTTTTTGCTAGACTTGTCACGAAACTGGTCAAATACTTCTTCAGTAAGCGCGTACAGATCAATGTTTTCAAAACGCATCCTGATCTGCCCGGTCTCGATCTGCGACAGGGTAAGCAGATCCTGCACCAGCACATCAAGACCATCGAGACTTTTGGCAGCTTTCTTCAGAAATTTTTTCCTGACGGATTTGTCTTTCACCGCGCCGTCGAGCAGCGTGTGCACAAATCCCTGGGCAGCGAAGATCGGGGTCTTTAATTCATGTGAGACGTCAGCAATAAAATCCTTTCTGAAAGCTTCCAGCTTCCTGAGGTGGTCGATCTCCTTTTGTTTTTTCTGCGCCCACGCCTCAAGATCCACCTTGATCTGCTCCAAAGGTCTGACGGCGGTGGACTCCTCCGCCGTCTGCAGGTCTTTCTCCTCCAACGGCTGGATCAGATTACGAATGTTGCCAATGTCGCGATAAAAGAAGTAATCGAGCGTCAGGAAGATCAGGACAAAGGCCACGACGGTGCTCACGGCAAAGGCTACAATCAATGCCTTACCATCCTGGCTGCCGGACAGCGCAAGAGAGACCGTCGTCAGCACGGCGATACCCGCTGACAGCAATAAGGAAAGACCTGCCGGTTTTTGAAACATCGGGCAAAGATAGGTGATCGGGATGGGGAAAGATAGGGGGAAGGGGATAATCAGGTGGTTGTTGGTTTACCGGGGCGATGAAAAGCAAGAATGTGCTAACGCAGGGTTCCCCTCACCATTCACCACTGACCACTGACCTTCAGCTCATGCTGAACTTATACCCAACGCCCTTCACGGTGGTGATATAGTCGTCGCCGATCTTTTCCCTTACTTTCCGGATGTGTACATCGACCGTCCGCGGAACGACGTAGACGTCAGTTCCCCAGATGTGCTGCAAAAGATCTTCGCGGCTGAAAACTTTGTTGGGATTCTGGGCAAGGTAATAGAGTAATTCAAATTCTTTCTTCGGAAGGCTGATCTCGCGGCCATTGACCTTGACAGTATAACTGGTGCGATCGATTGTTAATCCATCAACTTCAATCAGACTCGAATGCGCACCTGTTGATTTGGAGTCCCTGCGAAATACTGCATTAATGCGACTCATCAACGCCCGGGGTTTGATGGGTTTGGTGATGTAATCGTCAGCACCGACGTCAAAGGCAGCTACTTCTGAATATTCTTCGGCCCGGGCCGTGAGGAATATGACGAAAGTCTTTTCCAGTTCCGGGAATTCCCGGATATGGCGGCAGGTTTCAACACCGTCCATGCCGGGCATCATGATATCAAGTAACACAAGATCAGGAAGGAATTTCCTGGCCACCTCCAAAGCCCTTACACCGTCAGTGGCGGTCTTGACTTCGTAACCGGCTTTTTCCAGATTGTATTGCAGTAATTCGAGAATGGGCTCCTCATCATCAACGACAAGCACTTTGTGCATTTGCTTATTAACCATCGTGCTTAATTTGTCTCAAAAATACGTGGAAAGCACCGTTTAAAAACGCCGTGTTGATTTCTTAACAATTCCTTAATGCCAGCCGTTCAGCAAAAGGATTTATAAAAACGGATATTTCTCACTGAGATACTGAATATATGCTTTCAGATCGCCACGGAATTCCCCTCTCCACTCCTGGAGGAAAATATCCTGTTTGGCCTGGTACCTGATGAAATTCAGGAAATAGGCATTGTTCGGAAGGTGTTCGCCGAACCTTGCGGATGGCTTTGCCGAATTTTGGCTCAGTGAAAGTGTATCAAGTGAACGCACGATCTTCAGCATCATTTCCTTCTTCAGCTTTGTTTTTACATCAACAGGGTCATTTTCCTGCATTGTGTTGTAGAGGCTGTCGAGTTTTTCGGAGCCTCTCAGCATGTGGTCTGAAAAGAGGACGTAGTCACGGTCTTCATTCATGTAGGTGCTGTACTCCTTTGATCCGGGACCATAGACGGACAACAAAAATTTCTCCGCGCCGCGGTCACCAATAAAAGTGGCGAGATTCTCATTGAAGTCGATGCTGTCCTTCACAAAGATCGTCGCGTGTGACATCTCGTGGATGATGAGGTTTGCGAGGTCGCCTTCGCTGCGTTCGAGCATTTCGCTGAGGATGGGGTCCGTAAACCATCCCAGCGTTGACCATCCGCCGGGATTCCGGATATTGACGTCCCATCCTTCTTTCACAAGCTCATCGCGAAGTTTCATGGCGCGTTCGCGGTCAAAAAAACCCTTGTAAGGCACCGAGCCGATCACGGGGAAGTCCCATTCCTTCGCCTTCAGCTGAAAGGGTTCACTTGCCATCACCACCCACATCACCTCCTCCCCTTTCTGATCGTAGAGGGTTTTATAATTTCTGGTATCCTTCAGGCTGAGCGAGTCAATCGCGTACTGCCTTACCCGCGTGATGAGGTTGAGTTGTGCTTTCAGAGAGTCCGGAAAAGCAGGGTCGGCGAGGTATTCCTCCACCGGTCTGGCGTTCCGGATAATATGCAGCTGACCTTGCAGCTGCTGGATACCGTAGGCAACCAATCGCCATTGTATGGCAATAACGATCAGGAATAATAAGAACAGGGCCAGGAATATGCGCTTTATGATCTTTCTGATTCCCGGCATAGTACGTTAACTTGCATTAAGAAAATATTTTTTTTCCGTCGCCAATATAAAGGTTTACGCCAATACCTACACTTTGCGTTACAGGTCAACGTATTGATTCTTCACACATTATCCTGAAAAAGTTAAAGCAACCTTACAGCCTTTGGCAACAGGTTTGCTGATCGCAGTCGATCAGGTTTTCCTGATTATTTTCACAGGAAATACAATTGTGACAGCAATTGACAGCGTTCGTTTTTAAATTTGAAGCGATGTCGTAATTTGAACCTTCTTTCCATATTTGTGCGCCAGTTAAAAATCAAATTCAATTGGAGGCGGATACCTGTTGTATCATGCGAATAGAGAAACAACGACAGCATAATCGAAAAGCATAATTAAACGAACCTCATGAGTGACGCAAAAGAAAAACTGAAAGCGCTGCAGCTTACCATCGATAAACTCGAAAAAACCTATGGTAAGGGCACGGTGATGAAGTTGAGTGATGAAAAAGTGGTGGATATTCCTTTCATTCCCACCGGATCGCTCGGCCTTGACCTGGCCCTTGGCATCGGCGGTATTCCGCGCGGAAGAGTAACAGAAATTTACGGTCCGGAATCTTCCGGTAAGACCACCCTCACGATGCACTGCATTGCCGAAGCGCAGAAGCGCGGCGGCCTTGCTGCCTTCATCGATGCGGAACATGCCTTTGACCGCTCGTATGCGGAGCGGTTGGGTATCGATACCGAGAACCTGTTGATATCGCAGCCTGACAACGGCGAGCAGGCGCTGGAGATCGCTGACCACCTCATCCGCTCCGGAGCCATCGATATTATCGTGATCGACTCCGTGGCCGCACTGGTTCCCAAAGGCGAACTTGAAGGCGAGATGGGTGACAGCAAGATGGGCCTTCAGGCGCGACTGATGTCGCAGGCCTTGAGAAAATTAACGGGTACGATCAGCAAGACCGGATGTGCCTGTGTCTTCATCAACCAGCTTCGCGAAAAGATCGGTGTGATGTTCGGAAACCCGGAAACAACCACGGGTGGTAATGCGCTGAAATTTTACGCCTCTGTGCGTCTTGACATCCGTCGCATCGGACAAATCAAGGAGAGTGCCGACGACATCACCGGAAACCGTGTCAAGGTGAAAGTTGTAAAGAACAAAGTTGCGCCTCCCTTTAAGGTGGTTGAGTTCGATATCATGTACGGAAGGGGTATCTCCAAATCAGGTGAGATCGTCGACATCGGTGTTGAGTTGGATGTGATCCAAAAATCCGGGTCATGGTTCTCCTATGGAGGCAATAAACTCGGCCAGGGTCGTGACTCCGTTAAACAACTCATTGAAGACAACCCTGAACTGCTGGAGGAACTGGAGAAGAAGATCAAGGAGAAGGTTGTTGGTGCCGACCAGAAGGCTGTGCTTGAGGAGAAGGAATAATCACCTGTAGGGACAAGGCACGTAGAGACAAGGCATGTAGAGACAAGGCATGCCTTTGTCTCTACGTTTTTTATGCACGGATAGCGATCACAGGATCCAGGCGGGCAGCCATCGCTGCCGGAACAATTCCTGAAACCAGGCCGATCACGGACTACACACCCAATCCCAGCACGATGTTCTTCACGGTGAGCGTCACCACCAGCGTGCCCAACGGAATAAAGGTGATGAGGTATACGAGAAACAACCCCGCAAGTCCGCCGATGAGGCTGAGGAAAATCGCCTCGAACAAAAACTGGAAAAGCACGAAGTAATTTTTCGCGCCAAGTGATTTCTGAAGACCGATGATGCTGGTGCGTTCTTTTACGGATACAAACATGATGTTGGCAATGCCAAACCCGCCGACGAGGATCGAGAAGCCGCCGATGATCCATCCGGCAAGACCCACCACATCAAACACGCCACTGATGACATTGGCAATGGCCTCCGGGCGGTTCAATGCGAAATTATCCTTTTCCATCGGGCGCAACCCTCTGCGTACACGCAGAAGTCCGCGGACCTCATTCTCAAGCTCGACCAGCCCGATGTCACTTTCAAATCCCTTCACACCGATGCGCGACGTGGTCTCATCCCACGCCCCCGTTCCTGTCTGGTAAAGTTTGCGGAATGCCTGATACGGTATGATGACAGCGTAATCATTGCTGGGTGTTCCCATAAAGCTCTGCCCCTCCTTCTTGATCACACCGACGACAACGTATTTGAGGTTTTTGATCTTGACCTCCTTGCCGATAGGATCTTCTCCATTGGGAAACAGGGCGTTCGCAATCTCATGTCCGATGATGGAGATACTCTTCGCCGAGGAGATCTCTTCGGCTGTGGGAAAACGGCCCTGCGTGATATCGATCTGAAAAAGGGAGTTGTATCCAAGCGCCCCGCCGACCAATCTCGCCTGCCCGATACTATTGTTGCCGCGCTTGATCACCATGTTTCCCCTGATCGCAAAAATGGAGATCCCATTGTCATTTTTAAGATTCGTCTGCAGGAACTGGAATTCATTATAGCTGGCATTTGGCCGGCGCCAGAATTCCCACCATTTGTATTCGCCGGTATTGTCTGCCACAAACGGCCATTTCTCAATATAGATGACGCCTGTGCCCAGAAAATTAAGACTGTCTTTGATGTTTTTCTCCAGCGAATCGACCAGGGTAAGTACAGTGATGATGGCGAAAATGCCGATTGTGACGCCCAAAAGGGATAAAATAGTCCGCAACAGATTCGATTTCAAAGCCCGCCAGGCAAAGCGAAAACTTTCAAAAATTTGGTTTAGCGTCTTCATTAAAGGGTTTTACGCAAATTTCGGTATATAGTTGGTCGTGTCAAGCCGATATGAATTACGATACAAGGAAATTATTCGTCTTTCTGATGAGAACTAAAATCGCTTGTCGTTGTTCGAAATGTTAAATATTGCCTTATTTTTGCAACCTTATTTAAAAATACCCTTCATTGGGCATACTCTGCACATAAAATATGAAGCTATCAGAATTCAAATTTGAATTGCCCCAGAATTTAATTGCCAACCGTCCAGCCGAAAATCGCGATGAATCCCGGTTAATGGTGCTTCACAAGGATACTGGCAAGATAGAACATAAGATATTCAAGGATATTGTCGAGTATTTCAATGAAGGTGACGTTCTCGTCGGAAACGATACCATGGTGTTCCCTGCCCGGTTGTACGGCCGCAAGGAAAAGACAGGGGCCAAGATAGAAGTATTCCTGCTTCGCGAGCTCAATGCAGACATGCATCTCTGGGATGTTTTGGTGGATCCCGCGCGAAAGATCAGGGTAGGCAACAAACTGTACTTTGGAAACGGAGACCTCGTGGCCGAAGTCATCGACAATACGACGTCCCGCGGGAGAACCATCCGCTTCCTGTTTGACGGTGACTCCGTTGCCTTTGACAAAGTCATTGAGACGCTCGGTGAAACACCGCTGCCAAAATATATCAAGCGCAAGGTTGAAGCTGAAGACAAGGATCGGTTTCAAACCATTTACGCCAAACACAAGGGTGCGGTCTCCGCGCCTACTGCAGGTCTGCACTTTACGCGCCAGCTGCTGAAACGCCTCCAGATCAAGGGCGTCGAAATGTCCTATGTAACACTCCATATCGGACTGGGTACCTTCCGCCCCGTTGACGTCGAAGACCTCACCAAGCACAAGATGGATTCCGAAAACTTTATTGTCGGAACGCAGGCGGTGGAAATGGTGAACAAGTCCCTTGACAATAAGAACCGGGTCTGTGCGGTCGGAACGACAACAATGCGTGCGCTCGAGTCGGCGGTGTCGGCGAATAACCGCCTGAAGCCACGCGAGGGCTGGACGGATAAATTTATCTTCCCTCCCTACGACTTCAAGATCTGTAATGCCATGATCACGAACTTTCACATGCCTGAATAAACCCTCCTGATGATGGCTGCAGCCTTCGGAGGTTTTGAAAATGTGATGGAGGCGTACAAGGTGGCGAAAAAAGAAAAATACAAGTTCCTTACTTATGGTGACGCCATGTTGATCATCTGATCGAAAGCTGGTTGGTCAGGTAAAGAAACATGAATATTGCCACGGGGTATATGACGAAATATTGCGGCGTCGGAGCAAAGAATTTGAAGAATATTCCCAACGGTGCGAGGAGCAACAGCGTACCTCCGACCAGGATCAGCGCTTTCTGGGACTTTTCCGGCGGTTTCCGGAAGACACCTACCATCCTGTAAATAAGAAAGCTGATGATGGCGACATTGAAAACAAGCAACGCAAATCTCAGTATGACCATTTGGAATTGTTTTTATAAAGTTAACATGTTCCCAATGAATCGGCACCTCTTTTCTTAGTACTTTTAAACGTCACCGCAGGTTTCTTTCCTGCCGGAAGATCATGAAAACCATATCCTGCGAACTTTGACGCAACAGGAATACGCGCTCATCGTGGCCGGCGGAAAAGGCACACGCTTCGGAAGTTCCATTCCAAAACAATTCCTTTCATTGAAGGGCAAACCGGTTTTGCTTCATACGCTGGAAGCATTTTATCAGTATTCACCAGACATCCGCGTCATCCTGGTTCTTCCGGAAGACGATATCCCTTACTGGAAGGATATCGCCAGCAAATTCCACTTTAACCGTCCGCTTGCCGTTCAGCACGGCGGCGCTACCCGTTTTCAGTCGGTAAAGAAGGGATTGGATTTAATCGATGGCGATGGATTGGTGGCGATCCATGACGGAGTAAGACCACTGATTACGCCGGATCTGATCCGCGATTCTTTCCGGTATGCTGCCTTGCATCATGCTGCGATCTGCTCCGTGCCCCTGAAGGAGTCCCTTCGGATGGTCCCTGCCGCCGATACGTCATCTGCCAGCGGCGGATGGCAACGCGACAGCAAAGCAGTAGACCGCTCCCGCTACCGTTTAATCCAGACACCGCAGACTTTTAATATTGCTTTGCTCAAGGCAGCGTACAATGTGAAAGAAGACACGACGATGACCGATGATGCTTCCGTTTTTGAAAAAGCCGGTCACGCTGTTTACCTTTTCGAAGGCACATACGAAAACATCAAGATCACTTCCCGGGAGGACCTCCGGATCGCCGAAAGTCTACTGGAGAACCGGCAGTTGTAGAAATAGTTCTACTGAAAAAGCCGCTCTGCGTAAAAGCAGCCATAATTTTCCGCAAACGTTTGAAATAGGGCAAGGGAACGCTTTTTTCTCTAAAGCTGGTACAGCAGCTTTATATGAAAAACAAATTTACCATTCCGCTCCAGCACGTCACGCTCGAAGACCTCGGTCTTGTCGGCGGCAAGAATGCATCCCTGGGTGAGATGCTTAAGAATCTTTCGGCGCTTGGAATCAACATTCCTGCGGGTTTTGCCATTACCGTAGATGCCTACTGGGCATTTTTGAAGTACAATAATCTCGAGGCCTCCATTCATGAGACTATCCGCGATGAAATCGATATGGAGAATCTTATTTCCCTGCGTAAAGGCGGAATGAAAATAAGGCACCTGATCAGAAACGGAAAATTTCCCGGTGAACTGGAGCGGGAAATTATCCAGTGCTATAAAGACCTGTCGCAGCTCTATGGGCAGCTGGCGACGGATGTTGCGGTGCGATCGAGCGCCACTGCTGAAGATCTTCCGGACACTTCATTTGCGGGGCAACAGGAGACCTATCTCAACGTCCGCGGGCCCGAAGGTGTCATGGACGCTGTACGGAACTGCTTTGCATCCCTGTTTACGGACCGCGCCATATCCTATCGTGAACACTTTGCATTCAATCACTTTGATGTGGCCCTGTCGGTTTGCATCCAGAAAATGGTGCGCTCCGATCTGGCAAGTTCTGGCGTGGCCTTTTCACTTGACACGGAGTCGGGATTTAAGAACGCTGTCATCATTAATGGTTCTTACGGTCTGGGCGAAATGATCGTTCAGGGCTCGGTGTCTCCCGATGAATTCATTGTCTTCAAACCCGCACTGGAAAAAGGATTCGCTTCAATCATTGAAAAAAACCTGGGCACCAAAGATCATAAAATGATCTACGGCGATGATCCCGGACAGCTGACAAAAGTCGTGACGGTTCAAAAGGACCTTCAGCAAAAATTCTGTCTTACAGATCCGCAGGTGCTGGAGCTGGCGCAATGGGTGTGTGCAATTGAAAGATATTATTCAGACAAGAAAGGCCACTGGTGTCCCATGGATGTTGAGTGGGCGGTGGACGGATTGACCAGCCAACTTTTTATTGTTCAGGCGCGGCCGGAGACAATCCACTCTCAAAGTAAGGACCGGTCTCTGGTGGAATACCACATACTGGCAGCCCAACCCGAAAGGCGGATACTACAGGGAATTGCGGTAGGAAATAAAATTGCAAGCGGCAAAGTGGTCATCATGTATTCATTGGATGGCCGCGATGGCTCACACGATGGGGTTGACTTTCAGGAAGGCGACGTACTGGTTACTGAAATGACAGATCCCGACTGGGAACCGATCATGAAAAAAGCTGCAGCGATAGTCACGAACAAAGGAGGTCGCACCTGCCATGCAGCGATTGTTGCCCGCGAACTTGGCGTCCCTGCCATTGTAGGTACTGGCAACGGAACAGACATTCTCAAAGACGGGCAGCTGATCACCGTTTCGTGTTGCGAAGGAGAGAACGGATTCGTTTACGAAGGTGAAATACTTTTTCAGAAGTCGGAGACCAACCTCGACGAGCTTCCAAAAATCTCCACGCCCATCATGCTGAATGTGGCCTCGCCGGAACTTGCGTTCAAGTTCTCTCACATTCCCAATTCCGGCGTCGGGCTGGCGCGGGAAGAATTCATCATCAATAATTACATTCAGGCGCATCCCCTCGCCCTGCTTCACCATGAGGAGCTCGGGGATCAATCGCTCTCCGCAAAAATTAAAAAGCTCATTACGGGTTACGAATCCGAAGAAACCTTTTTCATAGAAAAGCTATCGTATGGGATCGGAAAGATCGCAGCAGCTTTTTATCCCAACAAAGTGATCGTAAGGTTCTCCGACTTCAAGACAAATGAATATGCGAACCTGTTGGGCGGATCATACTTTGAACCACAGGAGGAAAACCCGATGATCGGCTGGCGTGGCGCGTCGAGGTATTATTCCGAGAAATACAGACATGCCTTCGGCCTTGAATGCCTGGCGGTAAAACGCGCACGCGAAAAGATGGGGCTAACGAATATTGTCGTCATGATTCCCTTCTGTCGCACGGTTGAGGAACTGAAGCGTGTATATGCAGTGATGAAGGCGTACGGGCTGGAACGTGGTGCTGACGGGTTAGAAGTTTTCCTGATGGCGGAGATCCCTTCCAACATCCTCCTGGCGGATCTGTTCTGCGAGCATATCGATGGGTTTTCGATCGGATCCAATGATCTGACACAACTGACCCTGGGCCTGGACCGCGATTCAGCGCTGGTTGCGGGATTGTATGATGAGCGGAACGAGGCTGTCAAGCGCTCAATTTCCAGCCTCCTGAAGACGGCCAGGAGCAAGGGCGTGAAGGTCGGCATCTGTGGGCAGGGACCTTCCGATTTTCCCGATTTTGCAGCCTTCCTTGTGGAGGAAGGTATCGACAGCATCTCCGTGACGCCGGATTCGGTGTTGAAAACAATGCAGGTCCTCGCAGCGCACAGGAAGACCTCATCCCCTGTGTTGCAGGAATTCTGAAAAATCTGGGTATAAAGGGAATTAATATACCGGACGGTAAATTTTATACGAAGCAGCGGCCCATGATGATGGGTCGCTTTTCAGTATTCGTCTTCGTTAAAGAAGAAATCCTCTTTGGTGGGGTAATCAGGCCATATTTCCTCGATACTTTCGTAGGGTTGACCGTCGTCTTCAAGTTCCTGAAGATTCTCGACGACTTCCAAAGGAGCACCTGACCTTATAGAATAGTCGATCAATTCATCCTTGGTAGCAGGCCATGGGGCATCTTCCAAGTAAGAGGCAAGTTCCAGCGTCCAATACATATCTAATAGTCCTCCTTCATTTTTTCGCAAAAATAACCTTTAATTGAAGAAAACAAACTGTGTTTTTCTTTATTTCCTTACAGCAAAAAACAGCCGGAAAAGTTCGTTTTCGGATAAAATAATCAATAAAAATGTAACCAGTGTGCTTCTGCAGCACGAAAGTTATTTGCCATATTGCGCCACCAAATCGCAAATTGACTGTTGAAACGAACCCTCACTGGCTAAATTGTTTGAAGGTTTAGTATTCTGATGTAAAAGTTATGGCTGACGAGAAGATCATTTTTTCGATGACGGGGGTAAGTAAAATCTATCCTCCGAGTAAACAGGTTTTAAAGAACATTTATCTCTCATTTTTCTACGGTGCCAAGATCGGGGTGCTGGGTCTGAACGGTTCGGGAAAATCTTCCCTGCTCCGCATCATTGCCGGTGTCGATAAGGAATTCCAGGGTGAAGTCGTGTCGGATCTGAGTTTCAGTGTAGGATTGCTGGAACAGGAACCACGCCTTGATAAGAATAAGACTGTGAAGGAGATCGTGGAAGAGGGTGTTCAGGAAATCATGTCCCTCCTGAAGGAATTCGAAGCGCTGAATGAAAAATTCGGTGCCCCTGAGGTACTCGAGAATCCTGATGCCATGGATAAACTGATCCAGAAACAGGGACAGATCCAGGAAAAACTCGATGCATCGGGCGCCTGGGAGATCGATCATAAACTGGAGCGGGCCATGGATGCCTTGCGCTGCCCTCCTCCTGATGCCAGAATTGAAAATCTTTCCGGTGGCGAAAAGCGCCGGGTTGCGCTATGCCGCCTGCTCCTGCAGGAACCGGATGTTCTTTTATTGGATGAACCCACAAACCACCTGGATGCTGAATCTGTACTCTGGCTGGAACAACACCTCAAGCAATACAAGGGAACCGTCATCGCTGTAACCCACGATCGTTATTTCCTTGATAATGTTGCCGGCTGGATACTGGAACTTGACCGTGGCGAAGGAATACCGTGGAAAGGCAACTACTCATCCTGGCTGGATCAAAAGCAAAAACGGCTGGCACAGGAAGAGAAATCCGAATCCAAGCGCCAAAAAGCACTTGAGCGCGAATTGGAATGGGTTCGGATGAATCCAAAGGGCCGCCACGCCAAAGGAAAAGCACGTTTGAGCGCGTATGAAAAACTGTTGAGCCAGGAGGCACGTGAAAAAGAAGAAAAACTGGAATTGTTTATACCGCCAGGGCCCCGCCTCGGCAACAAGGTGATTGAAGCCAAGGGGGTGTCGAAGGCGTACGGTGAGAAACTCCTGTATGAGAACCTGACATTCTCACTTCCTCCTGCCGGGATCGTGGGCATTATCGGTCCGAACGGCGCCGGTAAAACCACCTTGTTCAAGATGATCACCGGCAAAGAAAAACCGGATGAAGGTTCTTTTGAGATCGGTGAGACGGTCAAGATCGCCTACGTCGACCAGGAGCACGATGACCTGAGACCAGAAGAAACCGTCTTTGAAGCCATCACCGGAGGCAATGAACTGATTGAGCTTGGCGGAAAACAACAAAATGCCCGCGCCTACGTCGGCAAATTCAACTTCACAGGCAATGACCAGCAGAAAAAAGTCAAGGAGTTGTCGGGTGGTATGCGGAATCGCGTACACCTGGCCATCGCGTTAAAGCAGGGAGGCAATCTTTTATTGCTCGATGAACCGACCAACGATCTCGATGTAAACACGCTGCGGGCGCTTGAAGAAGCATTGGAGAACTTTGCAGGATGCGCTGTGATCATCTCTCACGATCGCTGGTTCCTCGACCGCGTCTGTACGCACATCCTCGCATTCGAGGGTGACTCGCAGGTATACTGGTTTGAAGGAAGCTTCAGCGAATACGAGGAGAATAAAAAGAAGCGCTTGGGCGATGATCAGCCGCACCGGATCAAATACAAGAAGCTGGTGAAGTGACCGATGGTCCACGGACGACAGTCCACGGACCACGGACGACCAATAACCAATAACCAACAACCGTTGAAAGGTCTGTTAACCATCATCCTCCTCACCCTTTCCAATGCCTTTATGACCCTGGCGTGGTATGGGCATTTGAAGTTTAAGGAGATGAAGTGGAGCGAGAGCCTTCCGCTGGTCGCGATCATTCTGATCAGCTGGGGCATTGCGCTGTTCGAGTATGCATTGCAGGTGCCCGCGAACCGGATCGGCTTCAAAGGAACCGGGGGTCCTTTCTCACTCGTCCAGCTGAAGGTGATCCAGGAAGTGATTACGCTGACTGTCTTTGTGATCTTTTCGATCCTGTTCTTCAAGAACGAGACCTTCAAACTCAACCATCTCATTGGCTTTGTCTTCCTGATCCTTGCCGTCTACTTTATCTTCAAAAAATAGTCTGATCCGGTCCACCGCTTTCCGTGGACCGTGCACCGTGGACCGTGGGCCCTTCAGGCCTCGTCTTCCACCTTTCGTGCATCCACACCCATTGGTCGGGATGCTCCCTGATCTTCTCTTCAATGAAATTGGTAAGGATCTGTGTATTGAACCGGATGTCGTGGTCCTCATCACCGGTGATCGTCATCGGTATTTCCGGAAGGATGTGCATGTGTTGCAT
>JBARAD010000089.1:0-2044 GCA_049791675.1 Chryseosolibacter sp. | reverse complement strand
GCGACCCGATCTGCGGGAACTCAATCCCTGCGATCTGTTCCTTCGGCAATATGCCATTGTGAACCACGCTGATCTTGTCAGCCGGTATCTTATACCGTGAGACTACAATTCGTTTTGTCCAGTTGCTCACGGTGATCAGGTGGTCAGCTTCCATGAACCCCCGTTTTTCCAGTTCGAAGATCTCGTTGTTGATATGCTCACCTGCGCGGTCAACTTCCGTTGAATGAACGTGAACGATCAGCGGTTTTTTTGAAACCTGTTTCGCCGAGATCCCCGCTGTAAAAGTCATCCAGTCGTGTGCATGGATCACATCAAATGCATATCGCCCCGCAATGACAGCGCCGATTTCTCCATAACGTCTTACTTCGTCCAGCAAGCCGGGGCCATAAGAACCGGAGAACTCATCGTGATCTGCCTCGTCAGGATCCTCATTTATAGTCTGAGAGTTTATGCTTTGTTCCTGTTCGGGCACAACACTGATCCTTTCACGCGCGTTAACAGGATAATTCCAGTGCGTCAGCTGAGAAAACCGCCCTGATGGCTGGTCCGTAGTGACTGCATAAGGAGACATACCGGCAGGGACTTCAATGTAAGTCAGGCCGGATCGTTTGCTGACGACGGCTGGCTGCCCGTATTCCTTTTCTGAAACGGCTGTTATGCGTCGGGCCTTCACGGTCCGTCCAGCCCTTGTTTTCACCTTTCCATCCCTTGTCACATCGCCCGCGCTTATCAGGGTTGCATTCTTTGTGGATTCGTCACCGAAAAGGCGTGGAACAACAAACAACACTTTTACCTTTTGTTTGATGAGGGACTGCGTCAGGCCAAAGCAGGCAGTACCGAGTCCTCCTGAGATATGCGGAGGGAATTCCCATCCAAACATCAATACATTCATAAAAACGCGTAACCCTTTTGGATCCTGGAGTGATAAAAGTCCGTGCCTTGACCCTTACCCCCTACGTTGGAACAAGCGGCAGCAGTGCTGCAAGAAAGTTAACATGGGTACGTATGGCATGAAAATAATGGTTGACTGGAAAAAAATCATAGATGAAATATCCTCCGGTGGGCTCAGCAGTGAAGAGAGATACCTGTTGTTTTACGGTATGGGCGCCCTTCCGAAAAAAAGTTGAAGTCGTCCTGGAACCGAACGACACCCGTCACCTTTTATTGAAGAATGATTCTGGTTACTGGTCGGCCGATGTACCTGATGTGAAAGCGGGAAGTGATTATTTCTTTCTCCTGGATGGAGATAAGAAGTTACCGGACCCGGCATCCCGCGCACAGTTGCAAGGCGTTCATGGGCCTTCTACGGTAATTGCTGATTCATTTCCCTGGTCAGATGACCATTGGAAAGGGCTGCCTTTAGGCGATATGATCATCTACGAGCTGCACGTCGGAACGTTCACTGCTTCGCATGACTTCGATGGCGTCATTTCCAAAATCCCTTATCTGCGGAACCTGGGTATCAATGCGATCGAACTGATGCCGGTATCACAATTTCCGGGTACCCGAAACTGGGGCTACGATGGCGTGTTCCCATTCGCCGTGCAGGCGTCCTACGGAGGAGCCGAGGGATTAAAAAGGCTGGTGAACGAAGCGCACCGACAGGGCATCGCCATCATTCTTGACGTGGTGTATAATCATCAGGGTCCCGAGGGAAACTATCTTTCAGAATACGGTCCCTACTTTACGGATAAGTATAAGACCGGTTGGGGTCAGGCCATCAACTTCGACGATGCCTGGTGCGATGGCGTCAGGAACTTCTACTGGCAGAACGCACTGATGTGGCTGGACGAGTTTCGCATGGATGGTCTCCGGCTTGACGCTGTTCACGCGATCTGGGATTTCAGCGCGCGTCCCTTCATGGAAGAACTCAGCGCCAGCGTAAAAGCGCTTGAAAAAAATTCAGGACGCAAGAAAGTGCTGATCGCGGAATTCGATCTGAACAATCCCCGGTATATCTCCTCCCCGGACAAGGGGGGGTATGGGCTCGACGGGCAATGGGTTGACGAGTTCCACCATTCCCTGCATTCCCTCGTGACAGGAG
>JBARAD010000088.1:0-3978 GCA_049791675.1 Chryseosolibacter sp. | reverse complement strand
GGGCTGTATGGCAACTTCCTTCTCCATATCGATAACCTTAAATCTTGAATTTCGAATCTTAAATCTTGAATCTTAAATTTTGAATCTTAAATCTTCAATTTTAAATCTTGAATCTTAAATCTTGAATCTTAAATCTTAAATCTTGAATCTTAAATCTTGAATCTAAATCCTAACCAACTCACATATGAAAACAAACCGACGGTCATTATTTAAAAAACTTTCATTGGGTATATCCGGCATCCTCGGAATCGGCGCCGTGAAGGCCGCCACTGCTGATGATACTTCTGAGAAAACCGTGTCCAGCGTAGTGCTGGATCAGGAAGTGCCTCTTTTTTCCGGCGGCGTTGTTCATAATGGGTTGGTCTATATCGCGGGGAAAGGTGCGCATTTCGAAGGCGACATCACGGCACATACAAACCACGTATTGGATGAAGTACAGAAAGAGCTCGAGAAGAACGGTTCCTCCATGGAGCATGTATTGAAGGTAAACGTGTATCTGGCTGATCTGAACGATTATAAAAAAATGAATGAAGCATATCGCGGACGTTTTGGCAAGAAGCCTCCGGTGCGGACGACCATTGCGGCTTACGGCGGAATCCCGGGAGACTCCCTGGTCGAAATAGATTGTATCGCCATGGTAAAAAAATAATACGATGACAAAGAGAAGAGACTTACTGAAGGGTCTGATCACCCTGCCCCTGGCGGGCGCTGTAGCTGGCAACCATGCTTTTGCAGCAACGCCTGCGGCGGAATTCCAGCGCGATTATTTCAAAGAACTGGGGGTCCGCACGTTTATCAATGCCTCCGGCACGTATACGATGCTGACCGCATCGCTGATGCCTCCCGAAGTCATCAAGGCCATCAATTATGCGGCGCTGCAATACGTGAGGCTGGAAGAGCTACAGGAAAAAGTCGGCGAGCGCCTGGCTGAATTACTGAAGTGCGAGGCGGCCATGGTGACCGCGGGCGCAGCGTCAGCCATCACACTGGGAACTGCAGGTGTCATTACCGGCGGAGATCCGAAGAAGGCTGCCATGATCCCCAATGACCTCACGGGAATGAAGTCCGAGGTCATCAGTCAGAAATCCCATCGCGTGGGTTACGACCACGCCATGCGCAACTGCGGTGTGAAGATCGTGGAAGTGGAAACCAAAAAAGAACTGGAAGCGGCGATCAACGAGAAGACCGCCATGCTTTGGTTCTACAACAATCAGAACCCCATCGGCAAGATCCGCGACGAAGAGTTTGTTGCCATCGGAAAAAAGCACGGCATACCCACATTCAATGACTGCGCCGCAGACGTTCCTCCGGTAGAAAATTTCTGGAAGTACACCCAGATGGGATTTGACCTGGTGTGTTTTTCCGGCGGCAAAGGAATCCGCGGTCCGCAAAGCGCCGGATTGCTGCTCGGCCGTAAAGACCTCATCCGCGCAGCGCTGAAAAACGCTCCGCCGAATGGCGATACCGTTGGCCGCGGCATGAAAGTGAACAAGGAAGAGATCCTCGGCATGCTGGTGGCCGTTGAGCTCTTCCTGAACAGAGACCATCAGGCGGAATGGAAGATGTGGGAAAACCAGATCAAAATGATCCATGATGCAGCAGTCTCCGTGCCCGGCGTAAAAGGAGAGATCCATGTTCCGGAAATCGCCAACCACGTTCCCGCGCTGAAGATCTCATGGAATGACAAAGTGAAAGCAACGCCGACAGAAATAAGGGACGCGCTGCGCAACGGTCATCCTTCGATTGAAACCATGGGAGGCAAGGAAACGATCGACATCACTACCTGGATGATGGTGCCGGGGGAAGAAAGGATCGTCGCCAAACGGCTGAAGGAACTGCTTCAGCAAGCTTCAAAAAGCTGACATCAATAAACGGTCATCATCAGACTCTAATTTAACGCACCGGTGGGAAACGTCAGCCGGTGCGTTATCAGGCATATGATCCTCCCATCCATTACCCTTTTCATTTTAACTGTGGCAACCCTCACTCCATTGAAGGACGGCGTAAAACATTATTCTGTTCAAAAGATCACCGGCGACCTCACCCTTTCCGGAAAAGGCCAGGATCCCCTGTGGAAAAAAGCAAAAGTCGTTTCGGACTTCCAGTATCCCTGGGAAAAGGAAACGCCTCCCGCAACAACATTCAAGGCACTGCACAACGCGGACTGGCTTTATGGCCTCTTTGAGGTGCAGGACGAAAACGTGTATGTATTCGAAAAGACGAATCACAAATCGGAAGTAGCTTCCTCGTCAAGAGCCGAGATATTTTTCAGGATCGACGATAAACTCAATCCCTACTATTGCCTGGAGATGGATCCGGTGGGAAGAGTGCTCGATTACAAGGCCACCTACCACCGGAAATTTGATATCGGCTGGTCCTGGCCCGCCGGTCACCTCATCCTTAAAACCGAAAGACGGAAGGATGGTTACACCGTGGAGTTTGCCATCAGCAAAGCATCCCTGAGGCAACTGGGAATACTGAACGGCAAATCATTAGAGGCCGGGTTATTCCGGGGTGACAGCTTCCCGAAAAGTGACGGCGAACCGGACTTTAAATGGATCAGCTGGGTCAAACCGAAATCCGACACACCTGACTTTCATATACCCTCCTCGTTTGGTGTTCTGACGCTGGAAGACTAGGCAGCCACACCACGAAGAAAAAAATTCAATTTGAAAATCACCCGCCTGCACGGTTTCATGGAGGCGTTATGAGCTTAGACCAAACAAACCAGTAACTTGAAGACATGAAAATCATCACGTGCCTCCTACTGTTCGCGCTTCTGCCCTGGCACCTTCCTGCGCAGAAAGCAAAGCACCCCGCGCTGTTTGCCCGCCAAAACCTCGTGGCGTGGTGTGTGGTGCCCTTTGACAAAATGAAAAGGAATCCTGAAGCGCGGGCGGAAATGCTCCAAGAACTTGGTATCACCCAACTTGCCTGGGACTGGAGGCAAGAGCATCTGGCCACTATGGAGGAAGAGATAAAGACCCTCCGGAAAAATAACATTAAATTGAAATCTGTCTGGTTCTGGATCAATGGCGAACAAGGGCAAACCATGGATGAAGCCAACGAGTTTATTCTCCGGACACTGAAAGACAACCATGTCAAAACCGAATTGTGGCTGAGTTTTAACGACCGCTACTTTGAAGGACTGTCGGACCACGACAAAATGAAAAAGGCAGTGAAGGCCATCGGCGAAATACACCAGAAGGCAAGCGCAATAGGATGCACCCTCCACCTGTACAATCACGGGAGCTGGTTCGGCGAGCCCGAAAATCAGGTGAAGATCATCGAGAGCCTGGGGGCAAAGGATATCGGCATCGTGTACAATTTCCATCATGCCCGCCACCAGGTAGATGATTTTCCAAGACTCATCGGCATCATGAAGCCATACCTTTCCACCGTCAACATCAACGGCATGAAAACAGGAGGTCCCATGATCCTTACCCTGGGCCAGGGAGATAAAGAACTGTGGATGCTGCAGCAATTGAAAGCTTCGGGCTATAAAGGTTCCATCGGAATCCTCAGTCATGTCGATGACGAAGATGCAAAGGTTGTGCTCGGGCGGAATCTCGAAGGCCTCAAAACATTGCTTCAGGAAATGGGTGACGAAAAAGCCCTGAGATCTTATTGAAACGAGGTCGGTTCCCTGGAACAAAAAAGGACCACTGAACACTGATTACTGAATACTGAATACTGAATACTGATTACTGATTACTGAATACCGACCACTGATCCTATCTCCCAGCGAGGTATCGTTCAATTATATCCTCTGCTTCATGGTGGGTGAAACCAAGTTTGTGGGCAATGGACTTGATCAACTCCCGCTCTGATAAGGAAAAATTCCCATCGACGAGTGCGATGTCGATCATTTCCTGCAACTGTTGTTCACGATTCTTGTTGTTCTGCGGCACAAGGTAAATATACTCATGGGCATGCGTAAGCATTACCTGAAGTCGATCCGGTGGAATGCCAAGCTTT
>JBARAD010000087.1:0-2118 GCA_049791675.1 Chryseosolibacter sp. | reverse complement strand
CGGAAGAGGTTGCCGGGTGCCGGGATGCCGGGAGCCAGTTTCGCAAAGTTGACAACGCCCGAAGATGGGTTAGGTCGAAAATAGGTTGCCGGATACCGGTTACCGGAAGGCCGGGGGCCAGAGTCATGAGGATGACAACGCTCGAAGATGGGTGAGATGATCGTAATAGGTTGCCGGATGCCAGGTGCGGGGAATCCGGACAATTTCACCGAAAAAAAAAATAGTTTTTCTGATTACCGCTATTAACTTTGTAATACAAAGTTCTTTTAATATCATAGCAATCCAACCGGCCTCCGTTATGAACCTCCTTTCCAGATTCGAGCAATACGTTCTTGAAGCGAAACAAAACAAATGGTTTCGCTACTTCACTGTGTTTTGCCGTATTACTTTGGCGCTGGGCTTTATCCCTTCGGGTATTGTGAAAATTATGGGCGAGCGTTTTACTGCATTGCCAGTCAATCATCCGCTGGGTCACTACTTTGATGCGCTGCACCTTACGGGATATTACTATACGTTCATCGGCGTCCTGCAGGTCACGGCGGCCGCGCTGTTACTGATTCCACGGACAGCGCTTCTGGGTGCACTGGTCTATTTTCCCCTCATCCTGAACATTTGCGTTCTGGCGTATGCGGTCCGGTTCGAAGGCACACGTATCACAACGCTGATGCTATTGGCGACCTTTTATTTGTTATGTTGGGACTATGACCGGTTAAAACACATTTTGCCATTTAGACAATCTAATGAAGGTAATGACATAGAAAAGAAAACGCTCAGCAGTAAGTTTCCGTCAGTCTTCTTTGGCTGCGTTCTGGCAGCCGCGGCGTCTGTCATCATCATCAATCATTATTTGTACCAGATCCGCCCCGGAAATTCTTTGCTTGAATGCACCAATTCATGCGTCAATACTGATAACCCGGAGGCGTGTATGGCTTTTTGCGATTGCATCTATAACCAGGGCCACCCGCTTGACCAGTGTCTGGATGAATACGAGATAGCAAAGGAAAGTGAAGCGGACCAATAATCCCCCGCAAAGGGGTGACCAAATACGAGCAAAACGCTGATTACCGCTATTCCATTTTGCTGGCCTGCGTGTCCATCATGACAATATGGATTACGAATGAGGCGAGGAGAAGAAAAGTAACAGTGAAAGTAAAACCCAATTGCTAACTTTTGAAATCATTTTACCGGCAGCGTGCGGCAATTTCAGGCGAATTCGTAAATTAACTTTCAAAAAAAATATGACTTCAGTACGCGTGTTAGTCGGTACACGAAAAGGCGCCTTCGTGCTTACCTCGGATGACAAGCGCAAGAATTGGGATGTCAGCGGTCCGCACTTTGGTGGTTGGGAGATCTATCATATGAAAGGCTCTCCTGTTGACCCGAACCGGATCTATGCGTCGCAAACCAGCAGCTGGTTCGGACAGGTCATCCAGCGATCGGACGATGGCGGCAAGACGTGGTATCAGCCCGGCACGGCACCCGACGCGCCAAAAACAACGCCTGACGGCATGCCCGCGGGCGAGAGCAACAAGTTCGTCTATGACACCTCTCCGGAAACCGGCAAGCCGCTCACAACACATCAGTGGTACGACGGAACACAACACCCCTGGCAGTTCAAGCGCGTATGGCATCTCGAACCATCACTGACCGACCCGGACGTGGTGTACGCGGGAGCGGAAGACGCTTCGCTATTTAAATCAACAGACGGCGGACAAACATGGCAGGAGCTCGCGGGCCTGCGCGGTCACGTATCAGGACCCCAGTGGGCGCCAGGCGCCGGCGGCATGTGCCTCCACACCATCCTTCTCGATCCGAAGAATCAGGACCGTATGTTTATCGCCATCTCCGCGGCAGGAAGCTTCCGTACCGACGATGGCGGCAAAACCTGGAAGCCCATCAACCGCGGACTTCATTCTGAGTATATTCCCGACCCGGCTGCCGAGGTCGGTCACTGTGTTCACCGTATCGCCATGCACCCATCTCGTCCGGAAGTGCTGTTCATGCAGAAGCACTGGGACGTTATGCGCAGTGACGATGCAGGCGATTCGTGGCGCGAAGTAAGCGGAAATCTTCCCTCCGACTTCGGATTCGTGATCGACGTCCACGCACACGAGCCCG
>JBARAD010000086.1:0-6041 GCA_049791675.1 Chryseosolibacter sp. | reverse complement strand
GTAAATAGGTAAATAGGTAAAAGGTAAAGAGGGCTGGGAAGTGTAAAAGTTTAAAAAGTTTAAAAAGTGTTTTTGGTTTTAGAAAGATGCTGCACTGTTGATTGTGGGTGGTTGACTACTCGTGTCTCAAAGAGGTTACTGGATTAGAAAGTGATGCCCTGATGGACTGCGCGACCACTACCGAGAGCGTTAAGACCGAGAGAAGAAGTATAGGGATTGCAAATATCCACCAATCAACCGTGACTTTGTACGCAAAGCTATTCAGCCAATGCCCTCCGAAAATAAGGCTCAAGGGGACGCCTATCAAAAAAGACAGGGACATAATGAGCATGTACTCGCGTGACACCAGCAAGAGAATATTCGACACTGTCGCCCCCAGCACCTTTCTGATTCCGATCTCTTTGGTTCGCCGGGAGACGCTTAGAGACACCAGGCCTACAACACCCGTCAGGATGATAATTAGTATCAGCACGGAGGCGATGACGGACGCCTTCTCCAGCTGAAGCTCCGTCTGATAAACAACCGCCATTTGTTCATCGGTAAAGTGGTAGACGAAGGGATCATTGGGAAAGGTCTTTTGCCAGATCTGTTCTACTTCGCGAATGGTTTCATTCACCCTTCCCGGAACGAGCTTAAAGGAAAAATAACGGAATGCCTGAAAGTCCAGGGTATGAACAAAGACGACTGGTTGTATCGGCTTGTGGAAAGATTCAAAGTTAAAATCTTTTACTATACCCGCTACGGTGAACTCCGCATCTGAAAATTCCATTCTTAGCTTATCTCCCGTACGAAGTGCGAGTGCCTTTTGCGCCGACTCATTAATTACAACCTGATTGGTCGCGCGCGGTTCATCTTCTTTAAAGAAGAATTTTCCGGCCAAAAGTTCGAGCCCATAAACTTTGGCATAGTGTTCATCCGTAGCTGAGACGATTGCGGCAACACCATCTTCCAGCCGGGAACCAGGTTTGTTGACCCTCGCATTATACGGTGAGAAATTGAAATTGGGGGCACCCCACGAAAGCGAAACGGATTCTACTTTAGCGGAGGATAAGAACTCGCTTCTGGCCGTGCTCATCTTGTCAAACCCAGCTTCATTCCACAATCGCGGTACGGATGACACGATCATTACCTGCGACTTATCATAACCGAGATCGGCTTCAAGGAAATAGGATACCTGCCTGGACATAATGGCGGATACGGTTAGGATAAATACTGCAACAACAAATTGAACAGCGATCAATGTCCTTGAAAAGCCAAGGGTACCTTTTACAGATCTGAATTTGCCTTTTAACAATTCTGTGGTTTTGGCCGCTGATAGGAATATGGCAGGATAAGCCCCGGCTAGCAATCCGATCAGCAGGGTGCCCCCAATAATACCAGTCCAGAGACCAGGCGTGAAATCTGAAATGAATGGGAAGTCCATGTTCAGTGTATCTCCAGCATAGCCGAGCAGCAGTTGGTAGAGGAACAGTGAAAGAATCAAGGAAATTCCGGCAAAGGCCACAGCTTCAAATAAGAACTGCAGCAGCACCTGCTGGCGGACTCCACCAATGACCTTACGAACACCGACTTCGCGGAGTCTGGAAAAAGAACGTGCTACTGTTATGTTGACAAAGTTTACAATCGCCAGAAGCATGATAAAGATAGTGATGATGGTGAGCGCAATAATCAGCTTCTGCACAGCACCGTGGTTCGTGATCAGGTAGTAATTGCTGAGTGGTTTCAGGTTGATGGATCTATCTTTCTTAACATCTTCAGGTGCTTCGTCTGCTAGCAGGCGGTTTAAAATACCCATGGCTTCACCGGGATGTGTTTCGGGTGTGGTCTTGATATAAGTGATGATCGAGGCACCCCAGTCATCCACGCCGCCGAGATTGAAATTCGCACGGTTGGCGTGGGCAAGGAATACCTGGGCGTCCATGTTCATGAAATCAGACACTGAGTTCTTCTTTGGAAGGTCGGCGATAACAGCCGTGACCTGGTAATCCTGTAAGCCGTTGTTCTCAGTGCTCACGGTCAGGAATTCATTGACAACATCCGTCCGGCCAAAAAACTGGCGCGCAATTTTTGCTGTTATCACAATTGCGTTCGGATTATCCAAAGCCATGTCACCGTTTCCATGCAGCACCTGGAAACCAAACATCCTGATCAAGGTGGGGTCCCCGATCATGCTTTGGATTCGTAGATGTTTGTCATCTTTTGATAGGGTAATGGCCCGGTCGCGAAAGCGATAGAAGTCTTGAAAGACCTGCGGATATTTCTCGACGGCGCGTTCGCCAAGGAGGGCAGGGATGAAAAAAGCGGGCAAGCTTCCCTCGCGCGCTTGTTCTACTTCAAGGAGGAAAAGGCGATCAACGTCCTTCAGGTTCTGATTCACCTGCAGTTCACTCCACACGAAAATACCGATGGTCATCGCAAAGGTTATTCCAACGGTTAATCCAAGAATGGTTATCGCTGCATAGGACTTCTGTCTAACCAGGTTGCGGATCATGATCTTCATGTAGGCGTTCAACATATCAATTCTGCTTTGGTGGGGATGTAATATTCTTTGCTATTGAGACTCCTTTGGATTATCTGAATACACTAATTTAATGGATATTCTGAGAATTGAAATGGTCAGATAGCTGAATATGGCCTGGCATTGGGATTTCCGGTTTGTATTTTCCAGCAAAAATAAATTTCGACAAAACGTTGCGTAGCTAAATGGCTACATGTATTTTTGTAGTCAAATAGCTACATGATGAATCTAAGACGAGATGTCTTTCAGGCCGTGGCCGATCCGACAAGAAGGGCTATCCTTTTGCTGGTAGCCTCACAATCCATGACAGCTGGTGCCATAGCGTCAAACTTTGATACAGCAAGGCCGACAGTTTCAAAACACCTGCAAATCCTCACCGAGTGCGAACTGCTTGAACAGGAACAGAACGGAAGAGAAATATACTATCATTTCAACCCTAAGAAGATGAAGGAGATCGCGGACTTTATTGAACCATTCCGCAACATGTGGGATGACAGGTTTAATAAGCTGGAAGCTGTCATGAAGAAATACCGGTCAAAAAAATAGAAGACATGGAACGAAAAACAAAAATCGATGCCGAGGACGGCAAACAGGAATTGGTGATCACCCGTGAATTTGACTTGCCACTGGAATTGCTTTTCAAGGCGTATGTAGAGCCCGGAATTGTGGAACAATGGATGGGAACGAAGGTGCTCAAACTTGAGAATAAAAAGCACGGCGGCTACCAGTTTGTAACAACCGATCCTAAGGGAAACAAACACGGGTTTAACGGGGTGATCCACGAGTACAGTCCCAATCAGAGGATCACGCGCACATTTGAAATGGAAAATACGCCTTTTGCCGTGCAGCTTGAGTTTCTGGAGTTTGAAAAGCTCACGGACGACACCAGCAAACTCACGATGCATATCGTTTACCGGTCAGTCGCATACAGAGACCAGATGTTGCAGCTGCCTTTTGCTCAGGGTATCAATATGGCCCATAACCGGTTGCAGGACATTGTCAGTAAACTAAAATAGCACACCATGTCAAAGATCAACAGAATCATTTATTGGATTTCCACGCTCTGGCTTTCGCTGGGAATGGTTTCCACGGGGATCGTCCAACTATTCAGAATGAAAGCGGAAACAGATTTCATTCTCGCGTTGGGTTATCCGGCGTATTTCCTCACAATATTAGGGATCTGGAAGCTTTTGGGAGTTGTGGTATTGCTTGTCCCCGGATTTTCTTTAATTAAGGAATGGGCTTATGCAGGTTTTTTCTTTGCGATGTCAGGAGCGATATTTTCGCATATCGCGTCAGGTAGTTCTATCGGGGAAATAGCCCCCTCGTTGCTGCTGCTGACTTTGACAGTGATATCGTGGTGTTTCCGGCCTGCGGACAGAAAAGTCAGTTCAGTTTTAACGGTTAAGAGAATTGCATGAATCCCAAGGTTGACTGGTTTTTTGATAAAGCCCAACAGTGGCAGGAAGAATTTGAAATGCTGCGGCAGATCGTTCTTGGCTGTGACCTGGCCGAAGAGTTGAAGTGGGGCCAGCCTTGCTATATGTTTGAGAAGCGAAATATTGTCTTGATACATGGATTTAAAGACTACTGCGCGCTTTTGTTCTTCAAAGGTGCCTTGTTAAAAGATCCAAAGAGTATCCTGATCCAGCAAACTGAAAACGTGCAGGCGGCGCGGCAGATCAGGTTTACGTCTGTTCAGGAAATCGTGAAACTGAAGGCGGTCTTGAAAGCCTACATTTATGAAGCTGTCAAGGTGGAAGAAGCAGGATTGAAAGTAAATTTTAAAAAGACGGAGGAATTCAAAATTCCCGAAGAGTTCAAGCGAAAGATCGAGAAAAACCTTGCCTTGAAAACCGCATTTTATGCGCTGACTCCGGGACGACAAAGGGCCTACATTTTCTATTTTTCATCAGCCAAACAAGCTAAAACCAGGGAGTCCCGGGTTGAAAAGAATGTGAAGCGGATTCTCCAGGGAAAAGGAATGGATGATTAGTAATAAGGATTGCAATTACGCTTTGACTCACAGACTGGATTATTTAGTTTAACAGAGATAAATTAAAAGTATGCGTAAATCTGAAAGCAAGAAAAGCAAGCTGTCATCAGAAGAACGTGCTCAACTGCTTGACGTTTTGAAAGTGCGTTTTGAGAAGAACATGAACCGCCATCATGGAGTGGAATGGGCTAAGGTAAGCGCGAGGCTTGAAGCCAGTCCTGAGAAAATGTGGTCACTTCATGAAATGGAAATATCCGGTGGGGAGCCGGATGTTGTCGGTTTTGATAAGAAGACAGGGGAATTTGTTTTTTACGATTGTTCAGCGGAGACTCCCAAGGGACGCAGAAGTGTTTGTTACGATGGTGAGGCGCTGGCGTCACGGAAGGAGCATAAACCTAAAAACAGCGCCATGGACATGGCAGCCGAGATGGGCATTGAGCTTTTGACAGAAGATCAATACCGCGAGCTGCAGAAGTTGGGAGAGTTTGATTTGAAAACGTCGAGCTGGGTGAAGACACCACCAGAGATCAGGGAGCTCGGTGGCGCCATTTTTTGCGATCGCCGTTACGGACATGTTTTCGTGTATCACAACGGCGCGGAATCCTACTATGCCGCCAGGGCGTTCCGTGGCGCATTACGAGTTTGAGTTTGAACATGGGCGCCTGAATCTGAATACTCCATTCTCGTGGCGTTCCACTTCCGAAGATTGAATTAGCGGGATGTTGTGGCTTATCCGGATGCTTAGTTCTGTACTGCCACACAATCAAAACCGACTGAGCCGTCTGTTCATGTGGGCCGTGCCGGAACGCAGCTACGGGTAATAGCAAACATCCTGCAAAGCGAAAACAACCACACAGGGAGGGACCAGAACCCCCCGGATGTCTGCATCCCGGCAAAGTGCGCGTTCACATCCGGACTGGTCGACGGATTGATCGCCTTCCGGCGAGCGTTTGGTTCCACATCCCAGGTTATGTTTCGCAACCAGTGATCATTCACCATCGCCGGCTGTTAAAGACACGTTGCCGGGCTTAATCCGAAGATGGGAAAACACCGCCATACAGGGATCACCCGGAAGCTTCACCGTGGCGACCGATTGTCAGTCGAAAAAGACACACCGGGTTTTTGAAAGCAGTTTTATTTGGCGTAAATTATTTAGTCTTTAATTCACGCCGGGTTTGCAATATCGAGGCTAAACCAGTGCGTCAATGCGCTCCTGGTCCGGGCCGGGAGATTCCGGGGAGTCCTCGTCTTCGAACGACAGCCCTCACGAGTGGTCCGTATGATTGGCCTCAGAAATGTTGAGATGGATTTTCGCTGGTACGAGAAAATGCATGCTCCGACCTGTGCTCCCACATTTGCGCAGATTTGTTTCTGGAAGAAAGCCTTTCAGGAATTACCCGATGCGAATAAACCTGCTCATTCATTTAAATCACAGAGAAACTAATTCATCGGAAAAACACTTTCGATCGTATTAACCAGTTTCAGTAACCTCATACCATTTCTTAGGTAGCATTACTTTCAACGATA
>JBARAD010000085.1:0-66975 GCA_049791675.1 Chryseosolibacter sp. | reverse complement strand
GCCTGCGCTATGGGCTGGACAACTGGATCTATGGCGCATACTCGCGGTCGGGCGGGCAGCGAGGCTACCCTCAGTTCACCAACCACGGTCTTCCCCTGCGCTTTCCGAAAAATCCGGCGCCGGATTCCGCAGACATCTATCCGGGAACGGACTTTCGTTTTCTTCCGGATGCGTGGAAGGTCGAGCCCTCGGGCGGGATGTCGCAGTTCGGGCTCGCGTTTGACGCCGCGGGCAACCGCTTCACGGTCTGGAACAACATCCACCTGCGTCATGTGGTCATCGACGCAAAATATCTGACGAAAAATCCGTGGCTTACCGTAAGCTCGCTCATGGCCTCTGTTTCCGACCACGGCGACGCCGCCACGGTCTGGTCGCGCGCGGAAAACCGCCTCGACCTCCATGAGTCGGAGATCGGGCACTTCACCTCTGCATGCGGAAACTCAATCTACACGGGAGGATTATTCAAAGAGCCCTTTGATGACGCCTCCTTCGTATGCGAACCGGTGTCTAACCTCGTACATGTGGACCTGCTGGAAGAGAACGGCGCCTCATTTTCCGGCAAGCGGTACCGGGAGGGCGAAGAGTTTCTCACGTCAACCGATAGCTGGTTCAGGCCCGTCAATACTACGGTCGGGCCGGACGGCGGACTGTATGTTGTAGACTTCTACCGCAAGCTGGTGGAACACCCCGCGTGGATCGCGCACGCCGATGACAAAGGTATCTACACGCACGCAGGCGTGCTGCAGGAATCCGATTTCCTTGAGGGCAATGACCGCGGACGCATTTACCGGATCGTGCCGGAAGATTTCAGTTACAAGAATTCTCCGCGCCCTGCCTTGCGTGGCGCGGATACGCAATCGCTGGTCAGCGCGTTGTCCCATCCCAACAGGTGGTGGCGCATCACGGCCCAGCGCCTGCTGATGGAACGCCAGGATCCTTCCGCCATTGCGTTACTGGAGAAGTTGATCGGGAGCGCGCCTTCGCCCGCGGGAAAAATTCATGCGCTCCGGACACTCCAGGGAATGGAGGCCCTGAACGACGATCTTATCCTCGGGGCCTTGTACGATCAGGATCCGCACGTGAGACGACAGGCGGTTTTGCTGGGTGAACAACGAATGAATGAAGGCGTGATCCGCGACCAGATCCTTTCAATGGCTTCCGACGGGGATGCCGCCGTGCAGCTGCAGGTAGCCTTAACGTTGACGGAGGCGCCGTCGGATATTTCCTTTGGCCCCTTACAGCGGATCGCGGTGCAGCATATCGCGGATCCTTGGTTCCGCCAGGCGGTGTTGCTGAATGCGGAGAAGAACGCGCTGGCATGGTTCCGTACAGCCAGCGCCTGGCAGTTATCTGACACTTCGGCACGTCAGGCGAAGGTGCAATTTCTGAAAAGCGTTACTTCCATTATCGGCGCCCGCCGGCAGCCCCTGGAGCTGTCGGAATTGCTCTCGGAAATCGGGGTGGATCCCGATCCTGCCGTTCAGACGGCGGGTCTGCAAGGCCTTCAGCAGGGCATCCGTCCGGCGGACGGCGCGCTGTCACTGGATAGCTATGCGCAGCAGGAGCTTTTCACACTGATCGGATCACCGTCAGCCGAAGTGCGTTTTGCCGCCCTGGATGTCGCTGAAAGGCTGAACATCAACGCGTCCGCCGCCTGGCGCGCGGCAGCGCAGCGCGCACGACAAAGTCTGCGCGACGCGGGAACGCCGGCGGGCGAGCGTGTACAGGCGATCCGCGTGCTGGGGCTTCATCCCGCGGGGATCGACCTGGAGGTCTTTGGCAAGCTGCTCGGTCCCGCGGAAGTGAAGGCGATACAATCCGCCGCGGCACAGGTACTCTTGCGCAGGAATGACACCACGGCGATGAGACTTTTGCTGACACACCTGCCGTCATATACCAACGATGTTCGCGCCATCGTCGAGAACGCATTCGTTGGATCAGACCGGAAACTTTCCTACTTCATCGAAGCCCTTGAAGACCGCACGGTCGATCCTTCCTGGCTGAGCGCAACATCCCGTTCGCGCCTCTCACAACATGCCGATCAGGGGATCCGGCAACGCGCCCAAAAACTCTTCGGAAATGTATCGGCTGTCCATCGCGACACCGTGGTCACGGCGTACTATGAAGCGACCACCCTGCCGGGCGATGTTGCAAAAGGCATGGAGATCTTCAGGACGGCGTGCAGCTCCTGCCACCGCATCGGCGAAACGGGACGCGCTTTCGGTCCTGACCTGCTGAGCGTCAGCAACCAGACGAAGATCAACCTCCTGACGATGATCCTCGACCCAAACAAAAACATTGCTCCCGGCTACGACGGCTACCTCATCGAAACCCGCGACGGTAAAACGTTGGCAGGCATCCTCGCCAATGAAAGCTCAACCGCTGTCATGGTGCGCACGCCCGATGGCGTTGAACAGGTGATCGCGCGCGGGCAGATCAAAAGTATTCTTCCCATGTCGACCTCCCTGATGCCCGAGGGCCTCGAAGCAAACTATACTGTCGACGATCTTGCCGGCCTCCTCCAGTATCTGAAAATAGCCAATAACCAGTAATCGGTAATCAGTAACCAGTAACCAGTAACCAGTAACCAGTAATCGGTAACCAGTAACCAGTAACCAGTAACCAGTGATCAGTAACCAGTCAACACGAAGTCCTTGCATTCCAGGAGTGCATACCGTATATTATTGATTCATGTTTAATATGATGAGAATAATCAATGTATGTCTCGGTTTCATCCTTTTGTTGACTGGCGTTTTTTCCGCCTATGCGCAGCAGGACGATGCGGGCCGGAAGAAGATTTTCAGGGCCGGCGCCTCCCTGAGCAACATCACGCCACCGCTGGGATTACCCATCGTCGGCAATTACCAGAGTCCGCTGGCGACACACATTCACGACGAACTGCATGCGCGCAGCCTGGTGTTGGATGACGGCAGCACGCGGCTCGCGTTTGTGATCGTCGACAATGTCGGCGTGGATCAGGCCGTCTTCGATGAGGCAAAGCGCCGTATTGAACAGGCTACGGGTTTGCCGCAAAAGCATATACTCATGTCAGCGACGCATACCCACTCCGCCACGAGCGCCGGAGGCCTGGGTGAAAAACGAAGGGCGTGGAAGGGGGACGGGGCCCTGGATGAATACCAGACCTTCCTTGCGGGCCGGATAACGGACGGGGTACGTGTTGCCATCAACAACCTTGCGCCGGCGCGCATCGGCTGGGGCGCCGGCAAAGTACCGCAGCATCTTTTCAACCGTCGCTGGCGAATGAAGGAGCCGGTGCAGAATCCTTTCGGCGTGAAAGAGTCTGTCGTCATGAATCCCGGTGTGGCCAGTCCCAATCTCCTGGAACCTGCGGGGCCAACGGACCCCGAAGTATCTTTTATTTCCGTGCAATCCCGCGAAGGTAAACCGATCGCACTCCTTGCGAATTATTCGCTGCACTATGTGGGTGGCGTTCCGGATGGACACATTTCTGCGGACTACTTCGCGGTATTTGCTGACCGCATACAGGAATTGCTGAAGGCCGACAGGCAGGATCCCGCTTTTGTGGGCATCTTGTCAAACGGTACGTCAGCTGATGTGAACAACATCAACTTTCGCGGTCCGCGCGAACAACATCCGCCCTATGTCAAAATGCGTATTGTGGCGGACGATGTCGCCCGGGAAGTGCTGCGCGTGTACGGGAGCGTACAGCACCACGACTGGGTACCGCTGAAAGCAGCGCACTCGAAGATGACACTGAATGTGCGCCGCGCCACTCCGGAGATGCTTGCCTTCGCTAAGCGTGTGGTCGCAAGACCGGACGACGTAAAACCCGGACATCCCCTTGAAAAGATCTATGCAGAGCGCGTGCTGCAGATGCAGGAGGAATGGCCCGACCAGGTCGACATCATCCTGCAAACTTTCCGCATCGGCGACCTTGGCGTTGCCGCCGTTCCCTTTGAAACTTTTACGGAGACCGGACTTGAGGTGAAATCAAAAAGTTCGTTCAAGCCATCCTTCACCATTTCGCTGGCAAACGGAAGTTACGGATACCTCCCAACGCCCGGGCAACACGCAAATGGCGGATATGAGACCTGGCTGACGACGAACAAAGTCCAGAAGGATGCGACCGTGAAGATCGTGGCGGAGCTCATGAACCTTTTTTCCACCATGAAAGACAACTAACATTTTTTCCGATATGCTAATGCTTCAACTTCCCTGCGGCAACGCCCGTGTAGTTACCATGTCCCTTAAAAGAATATTCGCGATGGTGGTGATCTTCCTGATGACCTCGCTTGCGGTGCAGGCGCAGGACCGGCCCCAGGCTGCATCAAGGGCCAATGAAAAAGGGAAAAAGAAAAATAAAACGATCCGGCTTTTTAATGGAAAGAACCTGGACGGATGGTACTCCTTCCTGAAAGACCGCGGTCGCGACAATGATCCCAAAAAAGTCTTTACAGTTCAGAAAGGAATGCTTCATATCTCCGGAGAGGAGTGGGGATGCCTCACGACAAACGATGAATATGAAAATTATAAACTTACCGTCGAATTTAAATGGGGCGGAAAAACCCATGCGCCACGCGAGGAGAACGCCCGGGATTGTGGTATCCTGCTGCACTCACAGGGAGCGGACGGCGGATACAGTGGCACGTGGATGCACTCCATCGAATGCCAGATCATCGAAGGCGGCACGGGCGACTTCATCGTTGTCGGGAATGGTACTCCGGAGTTTTCAATTACCTCACCTGTAGCGCCGGAGAAACAGGGTAGCTCATGGGTGTACCGGGCCGGCGGCCAGGAGGAGACCATCAACGGCGGAAGGATCAACTGGTATGGACGCGATCCATCCTGGAAAGATGCGATCGACTTTCGCGGCAAGCAGGATATCGAAAAACCTGTGGGTAAATGGAATACTATGGAGTGTGTTGCAAAAGGAGACGAGATCTTTGTGTACCTGAACGGCGCGCTGGTGAATTATGCGAAGAATGTCCGGCCCCGCAGGGGCAGGATTCAAATCCAGTCCGAAGCCGCGGAGATCTTATTCCGAAAGGTTGAGTTGACTCCCTTGTAGTCTCGTTGCCCCACCGAATGCCTTCTGTCGCTTTGGCGTCCAGCTGAATGCAGCATGCCTGATTGGTGTGAGGGAAGCACGGGAGGTCATCTGCCCTTGAGCACTGCGAACCGCTCAGACTCGTATCCGCCATTCGATCGCTGTCACCCACAAGTCCAAATTCTGGCGGCTGTAATTTTTTTTGCTCCCCCTCATTAACCATCTTTGCGTGCTTAAGAGAGCATTGCGGATATGAAAAAATTCAAGCGCTATACCATTACTTCGGCCCTGCCATACGCCAACGGGCCTCTGCACATCGGCCACATCGCCGGCGCCTACCTGCCGGCAGATACCTATGTACGGTACCTGCGGCTGAAGGGCGAGGACGTTGTCTACGTCGGGGGCTCAGATGAGCACGGCGTGGCCATCACCATCGGCGCCAAGAAAGAGGGGCTGACTCCCAGGGAATTCGTCGATAAGTACCACAACCTGATGAAGAAAGCCTTCCAGGATTTCGGTATCTCCTTCGACATCTATTCGCGAACCTCCAGCGAGGTGCATTACAAGACCGCGCAGGATATGTTCACGCGCGTCAATGAGCAGAAAATATTGCTGGAGGAAACTTCCGATCAGTATTACGATGAGCAGGAGGGTATGTTCCTCGCCGACCGCTACATTATCGGTACGTGTCCGAACTGCGGCAACCCCAACGCGTATGGTGACCAGTGCGAGAAATGCGGAACCAGCCTCAGTCCGAAAGAACTGATCAATCCGCGATCCACGGTATCGGGGAACACGCCTGTGCTGCGACCCACCAAACATTGGTATTTTCCGCTCAACCAATACGAAAAGTGGCTGAAGGAATACATTATCGAAGGTCATAAGGACGATTGGAAGACGAATGTTTACGGCCAGTGCAAATCGTGGATAGACCAGGGGTTACAGCCGCGGTCGATCACGCGCGACCTCGACTGGGGTATACCGGTGCCGGTCGGCGACGCAAAAGGAAAAGTGCTGTACGTCTGGTTTGATGCGCCGATCGGGTACATCTCCGCTACCAAAGAGCTGCGGCCCGCGGATTGGGAAAAATACTGGAAGGATCCCGAGACGAGGCTCATCCACTTTATCGGAAAGGATAACATTGTATTCCACTGCATCATCTTTCCCGCCATCCTTAAAGCGCACGGCGAATTTATTCTGCCCGACAATGTTCCGGCAAACGAGTTTCTTAACCTGGAAGGGGAGAAGCTTTCCACATCCCGCAACCACGCGGTGTGGCTGCACGAATACCTGGAAGAATTTCCCGGCAGGAGGGATGAATTGCGTTACGTGCTCACGTCCATCTCGCCAGAGACAAAGGATTCGGATTTTACGTGGAAGGACTACCAGCAGAAAGTCAACAGCGAGCTTGTTGCCATTCTCGGAAATTTTGTGAACCGTGTGATGGTGCTCACCTGGAAATACTTTGACGGCAAGGTTCCTTCCGAGCACGCGCTTCCGGGCACGACGGAGAAGCGCAGGCGCATCCTGGCGTTATACAACCAGGCGCATGGAGATCTGAACAAGTCTGTGAAGGAGATGATCGATGCGCTGGAGCACTTCCGTTTCCGCGAGGCGCAGTTTCACATGATGAACGTCGCGCGCACGGGCAATAAATTCCTGGCTGACACAGAACCATGGAAACTGGCGAAAGAAGACATGGAGGCCGTAGGTTGTATCTTGAATTATGCGTTGACGATCGTCGGCAATCTTGGCATCGTCATCGAGCCTTTCCTGCCCGATGCAGCTGCGAATATTCTCAGGCAGCTCAACAGCGGACAGTACCACAATGACTGGAAGATCCTGTGGCGCAAGGGCGAGCTCGTCCATACGGTAAAGGAACATCACCAGCTCGGCGCCGCCGAATTGTTGTATCGCAATGTAGAGGACAGCGACATCGAACGGCAGATGGCACGGCTGTCCCGTTCCAAAGCGCCCGCTGCTTCCGCGCAAGGGGAAGCCACGCCATCTTCAGGGGATGCGGGGACAGCGACTCCCTTGAAGCCTTTGAAACCCGAGATTGTCTACGATGATTTCGCGAAGCTGGATATCCGCGTTGGAAAAGTTGTCGCGGCCGAGAAGATGGAGAAATCAATCAAGCTGTTGAGGCTGACAATTAACAGCGGACTGGATACACGCACCATCCTCAGTGGTATCGCCCTGCATTACACGCCTGAGGAGATGGTGGGTAAACAGGTCACGTTCATCGCCAACCTTGCACCCCGCAAGATGATGGGCATCGAATCGCAGGGAATGATCCTGATGGCGGAGGATAGTGATGGCAAACTGAGACTTGTGTTGCCGGAGAAAGACGTTGATCCGGGATCAGCGGTGAGTTAGGCGTTGCCGGGTACCGGGTGCCCGGAATGGCGGGGTGATGCGGTGACGTTGCATTTTTTGACTGCATCGCTTATATTCAGGGTATGACCCGCATGACCATCGCGCTACTGTTCGTCACCTGTACGGCTTATGGACAGACACAGGAACAAAAGGATTCATTGATCAATGTGATGTGCCAGACCTTCATCTCCACGGAAGCCCTGGCGGATACGGCGAGGATCGGCTACACGTTCGAAAACCATGTTGTCACCTTCTTAGGCCGGTACCCGGAAGATAAAAGGCAGGAGCTTCTTCACGGAATATTTATTAGATTTCAACGGACTTGCCCGGAATTCAAGGCGTTCATCGATCGGATGGATCCTCCAAAAGGGGACTGGAAGATAGTGGACAAGAAGCCTTCTCCGATGCTGAACAAAAGCGCATGCAGGCAATTTCTCGCCCATCAAAAATTTGCATACATGGAGTCCTCGGGAGATACGGTCAGGCTGGAGATCGCCAACGGATTCTGGATCGATCATTTCAGGGACGGAACGTTTTCAAAACTTAAACTGCAATGGATCAGCGACTGCGAATTTGAAATCGAGTTTATGGAGAGCAACAACGATACCAGAAGAAATTTCAGCAAGCCAGGCGATAAATACGTTTACCAGGTCGTTGATAAGAAGGCAGGTTATTACGATATATCCGTAGAGATAAAGGGTACAGGAAGGTATTCACTGTTCAGGTTGTATTATTGAGCACAGACGTTATATACCTTACCGGTATACCGGGAGTTGGATCAGCATCATCGCACGGACTACCTGTCGTAGCGTCCATCCATATAAAAGAGTGAATGCGATTTTTCTATTTCCCCATTATCGGCTATACTTATATACCATTTTGTGTTTTTTTATGAAGATATCATTCCGGGTTCTGTGCTTTGCTTTGCTATCCTTGCTTATGGGATGTTCGGAATCTGGTTCGGAAGGTTCAGCGATCAACGAACAACAACGCAAGGATATTGAGTCTGCTGTCATCAACCGGTTTCATGCCATGATCAAATATTCCGAGGCCGGAGAACTCGAGAATGTCCTGAGTCATTTCGATGCGTCAGGCCCCGGTACGTACATCGATGGGTCTACACGCTACCTGTCACTGGAAGATATGTTCGTGAATTACCGCGCTACCTGGAAAGTTCAAAAGCAGGATTACGGTGCACCCGACACGAAGGTGTTCGTTTTGTCGCCCGATTATGTAATGATCACTTCCAGCGCAACGATCAATACCACGCACCGCGATGGCGTCGTCTTTCAGCCCAGGCCATGGTCTCTCACCACGCTATGGATCTTTAAGGACGGTGAGTGGATGATCCATTCTTTCCATCAATCTGGTGGCGAATTGAAGCCCGTTGAAGTCGCCAAGCCTTAAAGAAAAGTTGCCTGAATTTTCTGATGTTTCCAACTTCGTGCAGCGCCAGGGTGTCAGTATGACAGACGCTAATACATCGACAATGAACTACCTCATAAACATTGCGCTGATATCCGGCATATTTATCTTTGGCCAACAATGCGGAAGAGAAGATCTGCCCAAAGGCACACCCGATTGTGTGAAGGCAAAGATTCAGGAAATCGTCAGGGAAAATGTCTGGAATCCGCCTGCGAAAATCTATCGCTATTTATACAACGGAAAAAAAGTATTTTTCATCCCGCAAAGATGCTGTGATATTCAAAGCCAGTTGTATGATGAGGATTGTAATCTGATCTGCGCCCCGGATGGGGGATTCTCCGGCAAAGGTGATGGTGCTTGTGAAGACTTCTTCAGCAACCGCGCCGCGGAACAGCTTGTGTGGGAAGATGTGCGGAAATAGATCTGTGGCGCGCGCAATCAATCCGTTGCTTTACTGATTACGGTTTCTCTCTGGAAAAGAGACGCAGCGCGTGGCGTCTCTCGTCCGGAGAGGATGTTAATCAAACGGGTTGGGCTCAAATGTCCATCCGTAATTTTCGTGCAGGATCCGCAGCTTTTCGATGGAAGCTGGCGATGGCGGTCCGACAAGACTTTCATCTTCTTCCGGCTGCGCCCAGCTGGCAGCCAAACCGAACCAACCGTTCATGATATTTTTTCTGGTGGTATTTTGATAGATGTTATTGATTACGGCATCTACCGCCGCAGTTGTCATTTGATTCCTGCCGTGCAACATGATATAGTTAATACTGTGTTGGGCAGGCAGGTAAAGGTGCTCGAGGTCTTCCAGTTCCGGCAGCAAAACGAGATTCAATTTGGTGTTACGCGTCAGGTCCAGTACCCTGGGAGAGCGGGTAAGTCCGAAACGTATGGTTTCGAGCGCACTGAGGTGTTGGACGTTGATCGCATCGATCATGCCCTGACCGTAGAAAGAGTAGAAGAACGTAATTTTGTCAATGTCCCCGGTAATTGTAATGGGATAATTTCCATTGGCTGGGTAGTCATGAAGTGTTGATCCCAGCGCTTCCGTCGGAGACCCGTCGCCCCAGTTTATGAAAAGGGAAGCTCCGTCTGCAGCTCCAAGCTGAAACTCGAAAGTGGACGATGATGAGAAGTCTATGTACGCCAGCATGGTGAACGCAGGCTTCAAGATCGCTCTTACGGGTCGGTATTGTTTTCGCAACAGATCCAAAAGCGCAAAAGTCTCAGGCGCATATCCGTCTTTTGAGATCTCAAGTTTGTGTGTGGGCGTGACGCCCGGTGGAACAGCGATAATGTTCATCCTCGCCCGCAGGTTGTATTGTGCAATGGTGTCGTTTCCGTTGATGACAAATGCTTTTGCAGTAGTGGGTTTATTACTGCCTTCCGTCGTAACAATGACCATCAACAGGCGCCTGAGTATTTTGAATGACAGATAACCGAAGTCCTCCGGTTTGAATTTGTTAATGCCCAGCAACTGCAGGTCGGTCATAAACGGATTGTGGCCGGGAGAAATGCTAAAATTCAGATCCAATGGATGGCTTATGTTCTTTTCCAATACTCCTGTCTTTTTCGGTATTGCGAAGAGCATTTCGTCGTTCTTATCGACCAGCATAAAATCGGTGATCCGGTAATGTCCTGAGGGAAGTGTTAGCGGTTCCGTCACAAATCTGTTTCCGTCGGAGTAGAATTCCACTTCGGTCAATTCCATTACCGGCTCCCCGACTTGTGATTCGATTGTCATCACCAGATGGCTACCCTCCGGAAGATCTTGTATTTCATCATCGGAAGAGATCGTGAAACCGATCCTCACGGGTTGTGGGTTGGTTTCGATATCCTCATTGCAGCTTTGGCTGATGAACATCAGCGAAAGAGCGGCTGTTGCGAACAATAAGTGTCTCATTGCTTTACATGATATAAAGCAAAGGTGTTCCCCCGGCGCAGCAATATCCATGATCCCTCGGTAGTGTCATTATGATCTTCATCATCGCCTGAAGGGAGGCCCTTGCAATTACCGGAGCACTGCCTCTTTCAACATGGTTGTCCACCTGACCTTCTAACCTTCCTTTCAATGAGGTTTTTCAGCCATTGAAGAGGCTCATCGTCTTCTCTGGTCCGATGGTGCAGAAAGAAAGGATCATCTCGCCCGCTTTCTTCATGAGTGGAGGCATGGCGTCAAATTCTGCGGGGCTGAAGTTACTCAACACGTAATCCACCTGCTGACCTTTGCCGTAATCGCTTCCGATCCCGAATCGCAGTCTGGCGTAAGTCTGGTCGCCGAGTATTTCCTCAATGTTTTTCAGACCATTGTGGCCTGCAGCGCTTCCTTTCGTCCTCATGCGCAAAGCGCCGAACGGGAGGGCTACGTCGTCCACGATCACCAGAAGATTCTCTTTCGGAATCCCGAGGTGCTGCAGCCAGTAGGCGATCGCCTTGCCGCTGAGGTTCATATAGGTGGAGGGCTTGATCAGGTGAATCGCGCGCCCCTTGAATTTAAATTCTGATTTGTCTGCCAGCCGCCCCGTTGTAAATCCAACCCGCTGCTGGTCCGCAAGCTGATCGAGTACCAGGAACCCGATGTTATGTCGCGTCAGTTCATACTCCGCACCAATATTTCCCAATCCTGCAACGAGATACTTCATGTATGATCACGAATGGTTACTACTTCACTTCAGTTATAAGAATTCAATCCATGGCGCATTGACTGCCAGCTTGTTGTCCGGGATAATTTCTGCCAGCTTGCTGTCAGGGATATTTGCGACGGATCAACCAAGAAACAAAAAACCGCCGGTTCACGCAAACCGCTGCCATGCGCAATGTAACGCCGCCTAAAAAAAAAGATCCCGTCACGAGGGACGGGATCTTCATTACAGTTGGGTAATGCTTATTTCTTACCACCCTCTTTCTTGGGAGCTTCAGCGGCTTTTGCACCGGCAGCGGGGGCTGCAGCGCCAGCGGCGGGAGCGGCAGCACCTTCAGCAGGAGCGGCAGCAGCGGTCTCTTCAAGAAGTTTCGCAGCGCGGGGAACTTCCACAACCGCGATAGAGGCGTGCTTGGGATCTTTGAATTCAAGCCCTTCCATCTTCATATCGGCAACTTTCACAGCGTGGTGAAAATCCAGCGAGGTAACATCTACATCAATATGGTCAGGCATGTCTTTCGGGAAGCCATAAACCATGAGGGCAGCTCTTTTGCGCACGAGGGCTCCGCCCTTAGCAACGCCGGGAGCTTCGCCGACCAGACGGATGGGGATATTCATTTTGATCTTCCTGTCCTCAGAAATTCTCAGGAAGTCGGCATGGAGGAGGATTTCACTCACGGGGTGAAACTGAACTTCCTGTAAAATTGCCTGGGATTCTTCGCCTTCGATGTTCAGGTGAACAAAGTGGGCCTCGTTGGTGTACACCAGGTCGCGGAACAAAATCATGGGTGAATAGAAATGAATCTGATCATTTCCTCCGTACAGCACACAGGGCACGAGACCTTCGTCTCTTAATTTTTGTGAACCTGTCTTGCCGAGATTTGCTCTTCGATACCCTATAATCTCAACAGTTTTCATAGTTATATATTTAGTTTAAAATTTCATCAATCGTCAATGGCGCCTGCTTGTCCCGTGCCAAATCACAGATCAGTCTACAGCTTGATAAAAAGGGAGCTGATGGATTCGTTGTCGTGGATCTTGCGGATTGCTTTCGCAAACAGGTCTGACACAGACAACACTTTAATCTTTTCAGATTCCTTCTTCAGCGGGATCGTATCGGCGACCACCATCTCGGCCAGCTCGGATTTTTCAATCCTGTCATAAGCTGTACCGGACAATACCGGGTGTGTACACACGGCGCGCACTGACTTCGCACCATTTTCTTTGATCAGCGCTGCCGCTTTGCAAATCGTGCCGGCAGTGTCGACAAGGTCATCGACCAGGATCACGTCCTTGCCCGCCACTTCACCGATCAGGCGCATGGATTCAATCTTATTCGCTTCCTTCCGGTACTTATCGCAAACAGCCAGTTCGGCGTTGAAAAATTTCGCAAAATTCCTCGCCCGCTTGATGCCGCCCACGTCCGGTGACGCGAACATGATGTCTTTTAATCCCAGCGACTTCAGGTACGGAACGAAAATGAACGAGCCGTCCATGTGATCAACAGGGATATCAAAGAAACCCTGAATCTGGTCAGCGTGAAGGTCGCAGGCCATGATCCGGTCTGCGCCGGCTGCCGACAATAAATTAGCGATCATTTTTGCTGCAATCGACACCCTCGGTTTGTCCTTGCGGTCCTGTCGCGCATATCCGAAATAGGGCATTACCACGTTCACATTGTGCGAACTTGCCCGCTTCGCTGCATCCACCATCAGCAACAACTCCATGAGATTGTCGGCCGGGGCAAACGTTGACTGGATGATGAAGACATCGTGGCCGCGGACAGATTCCGCCAGAAACGGTGACATCTCTCCGTCGCTGAATTGCTGGTAGTTTACTTCTCCCAGTGGTTCACCGTAAGCATCGGCAATCTTTTCCGCCAAATACCTTGTGGCCCTGCCACTGAAAAGTTTTACTGCCATTGCTAAAAATGGTTTTTAATTTAAATACAGGCGGACCAACTGATCAACCCCTTTTTTAACTAAAAATCCCGTCCAGTTAGAACGGGATTTTTTTGGTTGTCCGACCAGGGCTCGAACCTGGACTTTCCTGAATCAAAATCAGGCGTGTTGCCAGTTACACCATCGGACAATAACCTGCAAAGACCAAATCCCTGCAAAAATCCTTGCCAGCGTTTCCCCGCGTGAAGGTTTTGCGGCAAAATCAAGCTTTCAGGCCTGAATTTGGGTCTGCAAAGGTAGAATTATTTTTTAAAAAAGGTAAGGCTGGTGAGAATTTACCTCGAAATTTTCAAGGTTTTTCACAGTTCCTGGTCCTGTGCGAGATTTCCGCCTTCCAGGAAGCCTTCGGCCCAGAAGCGATATTTATCCAGGATCGAAATTACGGCATTCCGCAGGTGTCGCGAATTGTTGAAATCGATGCTCCCGTACATCGTCGTGGCATAACCCTGCCAGATAGAGCGGTTCTGACGGCGATCGTAAAACTGGATCAGCAATGTGCCGGTCTTCAGATTGAATTTCTGGGGATCGTAATTGAGGTCCTCCTTCTGACTGCGCACCCATTCTTCAATATCGGGCTGGTTGTAACCATTGAATTTCAGACTGTCCGCAAACATTTTAAATCCGATGATGAGGTGGGGTTTGTTTGCAGCCTGTCGGTATCCCAGAAATTTCATCCGGGCGATGATCGATTTCTCGATCAGTTCATTTACCATCGTGGTGTCGTTCAGCCCGGCGGGTTTCATGATATCAAAGGTGCGGTATTTCTTGAAATTACCTTTATAGCTGTAATCATACTCAACGGGAAGCTCTTTGTAGCCTAAACAGGAAGCAAGCAAGGCCAAAAGCAAGAGGGGTGTAAACAATTTCTTCATGGGCCAACAATCTTTAGATGATCTTAAATCATGAGTTGAATATAACCTAAAATTTCCAATACCAACGAGTGGGGGATGAAACCTTTTTTATGCTCAGCAATTGGCTTCGGGAAGGCGGTTTTTGGGTGAGCGGTGAGTGCGCCCGTGCAACACGACGGATTCTGCTGCTGCGAAAGCCCGTGCTCGCGCGCTGGTTTTATCGTGAGTGGTCAGTGGTGAATGGTGAGTGGGCGACTGCGATAGCATGTTTTGCTTTTCATAGGAGAACGTCAAACGTGAATCGTGAATCAATCGTGAATCGTCAGGGGGTGGGTGCTGCTTCGGCGTGTGGCTTTTCATAGCTGATGGCGCTGCGCCGCCGAAGCTCGCCTGGATGAACGCGCAGAAGCAGGACGGCCGTCTGTCCCGATTGCGCGCCCGCCGAAGCTTGCGCGGGGGTGTGCGCAGGAAGCGCAGGAGGGTCAACTGCCTTCCACCCACTTCCGCGCATTCACAAACGCCTCGATCCATGGCGATACCTCGTCAGTCTTCCGGTTGGCCGGATAGTAGGGCCAGTTCCAGGTGAACAGGGAGCGTTCGATATGCGGCATGATGGCGAGGTGCCGGCCGTCTTTGGAGCATAGCGCGGCCGTGGAATGCGTCGATCCTGACGGTGTTCCCGGATATCCTTCGTGGGTATAGCTTGCCGCGATGGTGTATTGGCTTTTGCCCTGAGGAAGGTCGAAGCGCCCCTCACCGTGCGCTACCCATACGCCGAGCGTTGAGCCTGCCATCGACTGCAGCATGACGGAGTTGTTTTGCTGGATGGTAACATTCAGGAAGATCGACTCGAATTTCCCGGAGCTGTTGTGGTGCATCTTCGGATGCCCCTTCCATTCCGGATAGACAAGGCCGAGTTCCATCATCAGCTGGCATCCGTTGCAAACGCCAAGGCTAAGGGTATCCGGACGTTTGTAGAAATTGTCCAGCGCCTGTTTTGCTTTGGGATTGTACAGAAAAGCGCCGGCCCATCCCTTCGCGGAGCCGAGTACATCGGAGTTGGAGAAGCCACCGACGAACACGATGAGTTTGATGTCCGAAAGATCTTCGCGTCCTGAGACGAGATCGGTCATGTGCACATCCTTCACATCGAATCCTGCGAGGTAAAGTGAGTACGCCATTTCACGGTCGCCATTCACACCCTTCTCGCGGATGATCGCCGCGCGCAGTCCGCTGGCCTTTCTTCTTTTGGGATCGATGCCGTAGGTCTTGTACTTGCCGTCAAAGGAAGCAGGGAATACGTATTCAAGCTTTTGTTGCTTGTAATTTTTGAAGCGCGCTTCCGCGTGATCCTTCGGTCGTTGTTTGCTATCGAGGAGGAACGAAGTGCGGAACCACGTGTCGCGCAGGGAGTCGATGTCGAGTGACTGATCGCCGCCCTTGCCTTTGATATTCAACTTCCGCTGGTTGGATACTTCACCCAGTGTAATAAAGTCGATGTTTGCTGTCGATAGAATGTCCTTCGCGGCTTTTTCATCGCTCACCTGGAGAATGACTCCGGGATTTTCGCTGAAGAGGATCTGTATAAGATCTTCATTGAAGACAGAAAGATCGATGTTCATGCCGACATCCGGAACGGAGAAGGTCATCTCCAGCAATGCGGTGATCAACCCGCCTTCGGAGATATCATGTCCCGCGAGTACGCGCTCTTCCCTGATCAGTTTCTGTACTGCGTTGAATGCGCGTGCGAAGTAAGCGTCGTCTTTTACGGTAGGGGTTTCCTTACCAAGGAGGTTGAGTACCTGGGCGAACGAGCTGCCGCCGAGCTTGAAAGTATCCTTTGAAAAGTTGATGTAGAGGATCTTGCTTCCCGCCGAAGGTGACAGGGCGGGGGTGACGGTCTTGCGTATGTCTTCGACCTGTGCTACTGCCGAGATGATGACCGTACCCGGGGCGATCACGACTTCATTGCCAGGATACTTTTGCGTCATTGAAAGCGAATCCTTTCCGGTGGGGATGTTGATACCGAGTGCGATGGCGAATTCGCCGACGGCCTTGACCGCTTCGAACAAACGGGCGTCTTCGCCTTTGTTCTTCGACGGCCACATCCAGTTGGCGCTGAGGGAGATGCCTTTGAGATCGTGGGTGAGCGGGGCCCAGACTATGTTCGTCAACGCTTCGGCTAATGCGAGCTTGCTTCCGGCGACGGGATCGATGAGCGCCGCGCCCGGAGCATGTCCTATGGACGTAGCCACGCCTTTGTGGCTGAGGAAATCCAGCGCCATGACCGCGACGTTGTTCAGGGGCAACTGTATCGGTCCACACGTCTGCTGTGTGGCAACTTTGCCGGATACGGAGCGGTCTACTTTGTTCGTGAGCCAATCTTTGCACGCCACGGCCTCGAGTTGCAACACCTGTTCGAGATATTGTTGGAATTTCGAAGTGTCGTATTTTACGGGAGCGTAGTTCGTGGATTGTGTATTGTCCTGCATCACTGTTTTCGGAGACGATCCGAAGAGGTGTTGGACTTCCAGCGCGATCGGCTTTTTGCTTTGTCCTGTCCTCCTGAATTCCAGTTTGTGGTCGCCGGTAGCCTCGCCGACGACGTAGAACGGCGCGCGTTCCCTTTCGGAGATGCGCCTTAATATTTCGAGGTTCTCCTTTTTGATGCCCAGTCCCATGCGTTCCTGGGATTCGTTGCTGATGATCTCCTTGTCCGAGAGCGTTGGGTCGCCGACAGGAAGTTTGTCCAGTTCGATGGTGCCCCCGGTTTCTTCGAGTAATTCAGAGAGACAGTTGAGGTGTCCGCCGGCGCCGTGGTCGTGTATGGTGATGATGAGGTTTTCCTTTGCTTCCACCATGGCGCGGATGGCGTTCATGACGCGTTTCTGCATCTCCGGATTCGAGCGTTGGATCGCGTTGAGTTCGATGGCGTTGCCGTATTCTCCGGTAGCCACCGATGATACGGCGCCGCCCCCCATGCCGATGCGGTAGTTGTCGCCGCCGAGTACGACGATCTTGTCGCCGGCTTCGAGGTGCCCTTTCTGGCTGTCACGTTCTTTGCCGAAGCCTACGCCGCCGGCGAGCATGATCACCTTGTCGAATCCGAATTTCTTGTTGTCTTCGAAGTGTTCGAATGTAAGGAGGCTTCCGCCGATGAGCGGCTGGCCGAACTTGTTACCGAAGTCTGAAGCGCCGTCGGAGGCTTTGATGAGGATCTCTTCCGGACTTTGATAAAGCCATTTGCGTGCGGCGAATTTTTTCTCCCAGGGTCTTGCGCCTTCGAGGCGTGGGTAGGAGGTGATGTAGACTGCCGTTCCTGCGAGGGGTAGCGATCCTTTTCCGCCGGCAAGACGGTCGCGGATCTCGCCACCGGAGCCTGTAGCCGCACCGTTAAAAGGTTCCACCGTCGTGGGGAAGTTATGCGTTTCCGCCTTCAAAGAGATCACCGAGTCGAAGTCCTCAAGTTTGAAGTAATCGGGGATATCCTGGCGCGCGGGTGCGAACTGTTCCACGCGCGGGCCTTTGATGAAGGCGACATTGTCTTTGTATGCCGAGACGAGGAAGTTGGGGTTTTTCTTCGAGGTCTCTTTGATAAGTTGGAAGAGTGTTTGCGTTTTTTCTTTTCCGTCGATAATGAATGTGCCGTTGAAGATCTTGTGGCGGCAGTGTTCGGAGTTCACCTGCGAGAAGCCGAATACTTCGCTGTCCGTGAGTTTTCGCCCGAGCGTTTTGGAAACGTTTTCGAGGTATTGGATCTCTTCGGCGTTCAGGGCCAGGCCCTCCTTCTGGCTATATGCCGCGAGATCATCCACTTCGACGATCGGGTCGGGCTGGTGGTGAATGGTGTAGAGGTCCTGGTTGAGGCCGTCGTACAGCATTTCAAGCATCCGGTCGTGGTGGGCGTCGCTGTTGTCGACCTGGCGGAATTCTTCGATGCGCTGGATGCCGGCGATCCCCATGGTCTGGGTGATCTCGACCGCGTTGGTGCTCCAGGGGCTGATCATTTCCTTGCGCGGCCCGATGAAGCGTCCGTCGAGGGTGGGGGTGTTGACCGGTTCCGCGTTGCCGAAGAGCCATATAAGTTTCTGGATGTCAACCGACTGCAAAGGCTGCGCCGCGCCAACGCTGTAGACGGTGGCGGCATTTTTACGGAAGAATAAGATCATTGAATGAATTAGTGGATTTGCGCCGCAAAAATACGATCATTTTGGAGTATTCGATGAAGAAAATGAGAAAATACGTGACCGCCCCCAGCTTGCGACCGCGGGGGCCGAGCGGAGGATCTTCCGTAAAAGCAAATAAAATGAAGGCGTTGCTTTTTGATGGTTTCGATTTCTCGCGAGGCCATGTTTCGAGTGGTTTCGACGGTGTGCTTATAAATTATGAAGAATTATGAAACGTAATTTCTGGTTACGGGGAAGTCGATGCTGTTGTCACGGGAGTGAATGCCGGACTGGTGGGCGTTTCTTCCTCGTTAGCATTTTTGAACTTGCCCCGAAGGCGAGCCTTATGGCGGTTTGTGGCCTTTGAAGTGTAAATGAAAGTATTATCTTTCAAATTACGTTTGGTTTCATGCGACGCACTGGCCAGGCCGCGCCAACATTTCGCTACGCTTTATTTGTTAGCGCTCCTGTTCCGGTAACCTTGTCGCTACGCGTCGCCGGCAATTTTTTTTTGAATGGAAAGGCAACTAAAAGAATCAGTACAGGATTTTGTCAGAAGGGCCACCGGGACGAGAAGCCAGGGTAACACTGTTGATATTGAAACATTAAATCAACTAAATATTCGACTGCAGAATATTTTGCCTGACTGGTTTATCGATTTACTTTCAAAATACCCAATAGCAGGAGGGGAAATTGATTTTCCCCTTTATGAGCCTGAAGACACTAATGACGGTTGTATAACAATAGAAATTGCCAGGCCCGGGGACATATTTATTGAAACCGAAGAATGTTATCCCGGAGTTGCGATAAAACCACTTGGATATTTTTGTTTCGGGACTGATCCGACAGGAGGAGGTAATCCGTTTTTTATTCAGAATAATAGGGGAGACAATCCTCCGGTGTTTCAGGTCTACCATGATATAAGCGACGAAGGAGAGGTAATTGAGAAAACAGGCATGACGAAGCTTGCGGAGTCACTTTCTGATTTCTTTGATAAAGCAAGGGTGGTAAAATAAACACCGTCAATAAAATAAGGCTTCGCGTGCCGAAGGCAAAGCGTTGCACCTACCTTGGGCCTCGCTGTCCTAAGGATCAATTGGTATATCGTGAACCGAAACATTGATTTTTATTGCATGAATTCGCTGGATGGTGCTGCAATGGTTAATTGGTTGAATTATTTAGGGAATGAAAAAGCTGAATTAATTATATCAATTGGTAAGGGTTATCGGTTGAGTAAAAATATACGACATCCCCACTCCTGGTCAATTGCGGATGGAAAAGAATTGATTGGCTGGATAGTAAATAAAAAAGCCAGCGATTAGGAAACGGTATGGTGGCAAGACCGTTGTGACACTATCTCCTGTTATGAGCCGGGTAAGGCGTTCATGGCTTCAGAAGGGAGTATAAATAAATTCAAGGATGCCTGTGGCCTATGCGCAGTCCGTTCTCAGCGACGGGAAGAACGAAGGCCATCCATTACCGGGAGGCTTTCCAGGACTTCTGATTACGATCTACTACGTTAACTGAAATCTATTAATGAAGGAGTTGTCCTTTAGGGCAACATTTTCTACATTTGTGCGTGAGTAAAAAGCCCCGTCGCCGGACTATCGTTTTTTATAAGGACTATTTTGAAGACTTCTTTATTAAGCAACGCGACAAGGTAAAGGATAAGATCATGTGGACGTTTGATCTTATTGAAGAGCTTGAGAGAGTACCCGAAATGTATCTCAAACACATTGAAAACACGGAAGCACTATTTGAAATCAGAGTCCAACAAGGCAGTGATATTTTTCGGATATTCTGTTTTTTTGATCAGGGACAATTAGTCGTCCTGGCGAATGGATTTCAGAAGAAAACACAAAAGACACCAGGCAAAGAAATTAAGAGAGCGCTTAAGATAAAAGAGGAGTATGAAAACGAAAAAAAGCGATATGATGACTATTGATCAGTTCAAGGACAAGCACTATGGCAAACGGGGGACGGCTAAACGTGACAAACTTGAAGCTGGTTACGAAAATTTTAGGATCGGTGCAATGATTCAAGAAGCCAGATTGGAAAGAGGCCTAACACAAGAAGAGCTCGCTAAGAAAGTAGGCACTACGAAATCCTATATTTCCAAAATTGAAAACAACATAAAAGAAGCGCGTATCTCAACGCTTCAAAAAATCATCGAACTTGGACTGGGGGGACATTTAGAGCTTTCTATTAAACTTTGATCCGCTGACTGGGGAGTCTTCTGCAGCGCCAGCGGGTGAGATGCGCCTCTGATATCACCGTTCGCATGGCTCCCGGATAGCTGCTTGGGCGCCTGCGGATATCCAGACTATCAGGGAGCTTAGAGTCGACTTGCTTTCCTGTATCCTTATCAAGCATCCTGATCTAAACTATTATGAAAAGGACCAGAAATATATTGCTAATTATCGGCGGGATGGTTCTCTCCTGCAGTCCATCACCCAGCGACCGACGTCAAACAGCAGAAACGCGCGTCCTCGAAGGTATAGCAGTTTCAGAGAAAGATTCGATCGTATATGAAACCGACAATCTGGTCATACAAAAACTGTCGCAGCATTGTTACCTGCATACATCCTATCTGAATACGGATGACTTCGGAAGGGTTCCCTGTAACGGGATGCTGGTTGTCAAGGAGAATGAGGCGGTGGTTTTTGATACGCCGGCTGATAACGCAAGCTCGAAGGAACTCATCCGCTTTGTGTCCGACGTGCTCAAGTCAAGAATAACATCGGTCGTTGCTACGCATTTTCATGAAGACTGCGTTGGCGGATTAGAAGTGTTTAATGAAAAACGGATTCCATCGTATGGATCTGTGAGGACGATAGCACTTCTGAAGGAAAAAGGGAGTAAGCATGTGGACCTCATGACAGCATTTAACGACAGTCTCGAATTACAGATCGGAGGCCGGCGCGCACATGCCCGTTTCTTCGGAGAGGGTCATACAAAGGATAATGTCATTGGATATTACCCGGAGGACCAGGTCCTGTTTGGTGGGTGCCTCATCAAAGAAGTAGGAGCAGGCAAGGGAAACCTGTCGGATGCCAATGTCGATGCGTGGTCTGGGACGGTCAGGAAAATAAAACAACAGTTCCCTGACGTGAAAGTCGTTATTCCCGGACACGGCAAGATAGGAGGAACCGAATTGTTCGATTATACGGTTAGTTTATTCGAGTAGCGCAGTGATGATGGCAAATTCTTTTTTACGGCAATATGGTCATCTAAAAAGACAATCGCTCCAGCGACTATAGAAGACCGCCATGAAAAACAACACGATGCTACCGGATAAGATCAGAATCAAATCCTTCGTCAAACATTTGCCGGTTTACGGATGCTTTTCAACGGGGTTGATCTATGTGGGGGTCGGCGTCATTGCCATTTTATCCTATCTCCAGATCAAGAAAGGGGGCGCAGATGAAAGCAGTCTGCTGGCTTTTCTTCATGAGTCCTTCATAGGGAAGATTTTTTTCTGGGCTATCCTCCTTGGAACATTGAGCTATGTTATCTGGCGGATCTTTGAGAGCATCAAAGACCCTTATGGCTATGGCAAATCCCCCAAAGGTATGGCGCTGCGCACGGGCATTGCCATGAGCACCATACCGGACGCACTCATCACTTTGACAGGTGTCCAGGTTCTGCGAGGGGTCGGGAACATTCAGCTCGATGGCCGACCGGTCGAGCTCAGGGAAATGGTCGCTTCCATTTTGGAGCACAGTTTTGGCGATGTACTGGTGATCAGTATCGGCTTGATCGTGTGTGTTTCCGGCTTTGTACAATTCTTCTACGGCGTCTCCCGCGGCTACAAAGAGCGACTTGACATTGATCACTTCAGTGCCAACCTCAAATGGCTGACGCATTTCCTCGCCTGGATCGGATACCTTTCCAGAGGAATCATTCTCAGTATCATCGGCTTTTTCTTCGCGAAATCGGGCATTGCCAGGTCGTCGGAGTATGTCGTGAATACCGACAAGGCGTTTGACTTCATTGGCGATAACGTCGGGCACCTGTTCTTTATCCTTGTCGCCATTGGAACTGTCGGATACGGCCTGTTCATGGCTATCCTGGGATGGTTCTATGATCCCGATAAGGATTAGTAAACTGTACGTTTGAATCCGGATCACATTTGCTTACATTAGTACAGGTGGTGATTTGATAAAAGACCTCTTGAACGATGCCGTTCATTGCAGGCATCACCCGCCCGCCGTAAAAACTTCACACCATGAAACAATTCAAAGACCCATTCCCGCGCGTCGCCTTTCTGATGCTGTTCATCATCGCCTCATGCGATGTTACATTATCGCAAGGTCAAAGGCCCAATATTATCTATGTCATGGTTGACGATATGGGCTTCGCCGACCTCAGCAGCTTCGGACGGACTGACTATCAAACACCAAACATCGACGCCTTCGTCAAGGAAGGAATCAAGTTTAACAACGCCTATGCCGGCGCCCCAGTCTGTACACCGACACGCGTTGCTTTCATGACGGGGAGATATCCCGCCAGGAATGCGATCGGATTGCGGGAACCGCTGACCGGTAGCCCGTACGATATGACGATCGGACTTTCGCCCGATGTTCCGACCGTGTCTTCCATCCTGAAACAGAATGGGTATGAAACGGCGTTGTTCGGCAAGTGGCACCTGGGAGTAAACGAAAAGTTTGCTCCCTGGAAACATGGATTTGATCATTTCTTCGGGATATTGTCAGGCGCGGCGGATTATGCTGACCACCGCGTGATCGACAGGAACGCCGCCTTGCTGGTGAAGAGAAAGGGAAGTTTTCTTTATGAAAATGACAAACCAATCGATAAGCCGGGATATCTGACAGACCTGATCACGGATTATTCGACCGCATTTATCAGGCAGGCTCATGCTAAGCCTTTCTTTCTTAGTATTCAGTACACGTCACCTCACTGGCCATGGCAAAGACCGAACGATAAGCCAACAGCTGATACCATCCCGTACGATCAGGACGCTGACCCGGAGATATTCAGAGAAATGGTAAGGAACCTGGACGCAAACTTTGGAAAAATCATAGCGGCAGTGAAATCCGCAGGACTCGAAACATCAACGCTCATTATTTTTACAAGTGACAATGGCGGCGAAAAATATTCCAACATGGGGCCGTACAAAGGAAATAAAATGACGCTTTGGGAGGGCGGTATCCGGGTGCCTGCGGCTGTGCGCTGGCCTGGGGTCATTGCGCCGGCGCAGCAAAGTGATCAACCGGTGATCACAATGGATTGGACAGTGACGATCCTGGATGCATCATCCGCGAAGTATCCCGATACATTGCAGTTCGACGGGATCAGCCTGCTTTCGCATTTCAGGGATCCGGAAAAGACGACCCCGAGAAAATTTTACTGGCGTCTTTCCAATCGCACAAAACAGGAAGCTTACCGCACCGGCGATTGGAAATATCTGCGCACCGCGGAGGGAGAGTTTCTATTCAACCTGGCCGATGACCCTTATGAAACGAAGAATCTGAAAAACCAGATGCATGAAAAGTTCAATGCGTTGAAAGCAGCGTTTGCAATATCAAACGAACAGATGCTTCCGCCATTGGTGCTGAGTCATTGAAGTGTCGTATGTGCGTCGTAAAGCATCGTATCATGAATTGGCTTTTAAACGTTTAATCTCTTTAAACCACCAGCGCTTTTGCAATGGCGACAGGAAGCCGGTGGAAAAGGAAGGAACAAAAGTAATCAGTTCCGTCGGTCACCATCGCTAGCATCGCACGGGACTGATGCGTATATTCATTCTTGGTTAAAAAACAGCGTTATGTTGAAAGCAATCCATCCGATGCTACCCATGCGGAACAAAAGCATTACCAGGAACTTCTACGTAAATCAACTGGGCTTTGAGGTGTTGGGCGATTCCGACTATGCGGAATATCTGATGCTGAAGAAAGATAACATTGAGTTGCACTTCTTCCTCGACGAAGGTTTGAAACATCTGGAGCACGATGGTATGTGTTATATCCGCACGGACAATGTCGACGAATGGTATCAGTTGGCGACGGAGAAAGAACTTGATATCCCTGAGCTTGGACATTTGCAGGAAAAGCCATGGTCCCAAAAGGAATTTTCCGTGCGCGATCCTGACATGAACCTGCTGATATTCGGAGAAAGTATCCACAAAAATTAGGCTGATCGTCTGCAGAAGCGATGAACGCACCTCTGCCCCGCACTTCCCCAGAGACGTCGGAGGCCTGAGCAACACGAAGACGCCAGCAACGCGCAAACGACACTTCGATAAAACGGTAATGCTGGCCGCAGAGGACTTAAAGGCCGATCTCTCCGGCGCCGGGAAAGAATAAAATTGCGCAAATCGACCTGTGATTTCCCATGTTAAGCTTATATTTGACGACCTGTATAACTATAATACAAACAAAAACCATTATGAACCTGCTTAAAAAATTCAGACTGTTTCCTTTATTGGTGTTCGTCTTCAGCATCCTGTTCGCGGGAGCGGTAACCTCTTGTGGTCAGAAGGGTGAAGCTGATGAAAAGGAAGGCACCGAACACCCCGCCGCGGAGGATGAAAAAGCATCCGAGCACCCCGAAGGCGCCGCTGAAAAAGAACATCCGGCGGAAACAGACTCCACAAAGACTGAACAGCAATAAACTGTCAACATGTGGGCAAAGTCCGGAAACAAGGTGTCATGCCTGGTTTCCGGATTTTTTTTTGCCACTGAGGACCTACCCGCCAGCCTGAGGGAACTTATTGACCCGGTAACATTAACCCCCGGCGACTGAACTTGGTGATGCCGTCGAAGCCCCGGCTGAACCTGTCGAAGTTGTCGAGGCCCTGGTGGCTGTGCCTGCCGAAGCCTTCCGTACAAACGAAAAGGCATTTTTAGTCTTCACCACTTCACCGCCGACTTCGAGGAGTGGGAACGCAAGGAAATTGATCGGACCACTTGCAGGGGAGGGTTCCACCTGCAGGTCGCGGCCCCTGTTCAACTCGATGCGGTTGGCAGGATGGTGACCGAAATAATACGTGGCAAGGGCCGTGTACTTATTTCCTTCGCTGATATCCACCGGCCACCATTTTCCTTCGGCATAGAATTCTGCCCAGCAGTGGTAGCCGTCGATACCCCCTTCATTGCGGTCGGAAGGAATGGATGCGCCGATGGCGAAACGCGCGGGAATCCCCACGGATCTTGCCAGAGAAATAAAGAAGGAGTGGAACTCTGAGCAGTTGCCCGTCTTTGTATCGCAGGCGTACACGGCGTCACCCTTTCCATAGTCTCCGTATTTCATGTAGCGCATGTTGTCGATGATGTAGTCATACAGTGCGCGCGCCTGCATCAACTTTGAATCTTTGCGCTTCTCACCAATGGCTTCTTCGGCGATTTTCTTAAAGCGCCCGCCGACCGGGATGAGTGTGTTTTGCTGCAGATATTTTTCGGTAACAAGTTCCGTTGCAATAAAAGGCCCCTTTTCAGTCCGCTCAACAGCGTAAACGATCTCCAGTCTCTTTCCACTGTGTTCCGGACCCAGTTCGAGATACAGGATACTGTTGTTATTTTCCTTGTCCTTGACGATTTTCTGCGTTCCGGGAGCCATCAATGAAATGAGTTCGACGGTTTGATATTCGTCGCTGGTGGGAATCGGTACCCACATTCTCGCCGGTCCTTTTATTTGGGGGAGCTGCGCATCGTAATGGAATTCGAAGTTATCCTTTCCTTCGACGACCCCCAGTAAGTCGTTCGAGGCGCCTTCCACGGGTACCCGATGCCATGTTTTATCCTCCCGTTGTTTCCAGGAGTAAAAAGGTTTCCCGTTAAGCTTGTGCACGCTGGTTTCTGTGACCTGCATGTTGCCCGGGGCCCCTTCAAGAAAGAAATCCACGTCGTATACATCACCACTCACATCCGCGAGATCGACGCAGGCGAAGTGACGTTCCGGCCCCAGGTTGGAGAGGTATTCCGTGTGCACCCTTACCAGCTTCATGCGCAGCTCGCGCGCTTCATCCCTGACATGAAAATATCCGTCCTCCTTTTTGGTTTCTGTGTCAATGTAAGTCTTGATACCGGTCTCGATCTCATCAATGCTCACTCTTTTAATCGTTTCTTTCGGCGCCGTCTCTTTTTTCACTTCCTGTTTGGAAGGAGAATTACAGGATGCGATTGCGATGAGCAAACAAAGAATAATCAGCCGGGGATTCGTCATATCGATAATTTTACGAATATCAAAGATAAGGTTTGATGGGGAACAGGGAGCAGGACATGACCTTTTTCTGCGAAGATTTAGCCGCCCCCCTCCATTCACGACTGAAGGTTCACCTTTCGCGATACGACGATCTCTGGAAAGCCACCCTGATTAGCGTCAGTCCTCGTACTCACTACTGGCCACTCACGAGGTCATCTATCAAAAAGTCACACGTCAGCCGCAGTTGTCCTCGCACAGTCCTGACCACCAACCACTCACGAAAAGCCCACCTATGAAATTTCCTAACCTCACCTTGGCCACTCACGATTCACGATTATTCACGATTGACGATTCAAGCTGATGCCCTATTTATGAAAAACCGCTCCCATTAGCAGCAGTCGTGCTCTCGCCACTGACCACTCAACACGCACGATTGACGAAACCCCAGTGATTGATTATCTTTGTTCACCTAACCGCCTTACATGAAAAAGATCTTCACCCTCCTTTTCGTTTGCGCAACGATCGTGGCGCACGCACAGTTCGACCCTGATTATGAAGAGGAATCCAAAGGAAACATCGGCTTCGGCTTGGGCGTATCCTATGGTGGCATCGGCGCGCGACTTTCCTATTTACCCGTCAGAAACGTTGCACTTTTTGGCGCTGCAGGATATAATCTTGAGGGGCTTGGATACAACTTCGGTGCTCAATTCCGTCTTCTTCCGGATAAAAGAGCAGTCCCGTATTTAACAGCGATGTATGGTTACAACGGGGTGATCGTTGTTCAGGGGCTGGAAGCGTACGATGCTACTTATTACGGGCCGACCATCGGAGGCGGCGTTGAAATTCACAGCCTCAATCAACAGAATTTCTTTACGATTGAATTGCTCGTGCCTTTCCGTCCACAGGAGTTTTATGACCGGATCGATATCCTCAAGAACAACCCGGACATCAACATGACAGGACCCTGGCCTGTTGCGTTCAGCTTTGGTTATCATATGAAGTTCTGAGTTGTAAGATTTAAGATTTAAGATTTAAGGTTGAGGTTTAAGATTTAAGGTTTAAGATTTAAGGTTTAAGATTTAAGATTGAGATTCGTGGGCGGTGGAAAGACCAGTTTCAATTCCCAATTCCTAATGCCTAATTCCTAATTCCTAATTCCTAATTCCTAATGCCTAATGCCTAATTCCTAAGGACTAATGACCGATGACTACATCAGTAAGTGCAGGCTTTCGCCGATCAAACCCGTGTGTCCGCTTTCGACGGTCTCGAGTTTATACTTGCGGATGTGTTTCAGTAAACGGTGCATATTTTCAGGTCGTATCACCTTGTCATATTTCCCCACGATCATGGTGATATGGATATCGTTTTGATTGATCAGATCTGCGATCTTTTTCAGGTCGAAGGTCAGATGCCGGAACACCACCCACGTGTAATACACGCGCTTTCTTTTGGCTTCGCTGTTCATCTGGTAATCCGCAAAACGGATCAAACCCTTATCGACAAGATTGTACGCGTTTAATTTGTTGGCGATCATCAGAAAGCGGTCATGACGGAAGATCATGCTCCTGAAAAATTTCCGGAGGGCTTTCGGATAGGTGGCGAGGCTGTACCAGAAACTGGTCTTGATACCATCGGGAGCAAGCAAAAAAACCTCCCTGACCTGTGAAGGAAATCCCTCTATGGTCGCGAGCGCGAATTTCCCACCCAGGCTATACGCAAGGATGGAAAACGAGCTGATGCGTTGTTCCTGAAAAAGGACCTGGAGAATGTTGTTCCACGTCGCCTTATCCAGGGGCTTTTCTCCTTCGTTCCACTCACTTTTGCCGTGGAAAAACAAATCGATAATATAGAGTGTATACTTTTTCGAGAGCGATTTGAGCAACGGAACATACAAGGTGTGATCCTGTCCGAAACCATGAAAAACCAAAAGCGGATGTTTTCCGTTTCCAGCTTTGACGTAGTGGACGACATTCCGGCGATAATGAAGAAAGCTCTCCTGGATCATGGGTGCATCATTTCGGCCGGCGGCATCACCTTGGTTTTCATTCTTTTACAGGATGGATCAACGATACGGAAAATTTCAGTTTTTATAAAATAAAGTAGTGCAATCGCCGTCCCTGTCAGTATAAACCGCGCAAAGGTGATGGACCTGGCCATGCAAGCAAAAGAACAAACATTCCTAAGGGAGAAAGACCGGCTTCTGAGTTTTATCAAAAACCGGGTCTCTACTGTAGAGGAGGCTGAGGACATCCTGCAGGATGTGTTTTTTCAGTTTGTGGCTGGCTACGACACCATCGAATCACTGGACCGCGTTACTTCATGGCTTTTTTCTGTGGCGCGCAACAAGATCATCGACCGGTACCGGAAGGAGTCTTCGCGTCCGAAACGGACGCAGCTTACCTGGGCATCAGGTTCGGATGACGATGCGCCACTGACCCTCCAGGAAATACTTCCTGATCTCGGGAACACGCCGGAGGATGCTTATTTAAGGGAAGTTTTGTGGGAGGCGATCATGGATGCCCTGGATGAACTTCCTGAAGATCAGCGCGTGATCTTTATACTCAACGAAATGGAAGATCGCAGCTTTCGCGAGATATCGGAAGAAACAGGCGTCTCGATCAACACCCTTCTGTCACGGAAGCGGTATGCGATCCTGGCGCTGAGAAAAAAACTTCAGCAGTTATATGATGAAATGTGATGGCCGCAAGGCAGATAAAAATATAATGCAATGAAAAAGGCAAAATGGATTCTTTTATGGACGTTGGCCGGACTGGCCATGGTCCTGCTGCTCGGGGCTGTTACGATGTTTTTGTGGAACTGGCTCGTTCCGTCGCTTTTCAATGGACCGCAGATCCGTTTTCTGGAAGCGCTTGGGCTGCTGCTGCTGGCGAAGATCCTGTTCGGAGGCTGGGGAGGGGGGCGTTGCGGGACACGCGGTCGCGCGCACTGGAAACACCGCTATCAGGAAAAACTTGCATCCATGAGTCCGGAAGCGCGCGAACGGTTCAAGGAGCGCATGCAGGAAAAATGGTGCTCGCCAGGTGTTCCTGCCGGCAAAAGAGAAAACGACCCTTCAAACGTTTGAAATTTTTGTCCGGAAAAATCTCCGGGAATTTCTCCTGAAAACTGAACAAAAACCCGCGGTAGCCGTTAAAGGAAACGTCGGAAACTATTAAAATGTAAAAAGTTTCCATAGTTTTGCCGCATGGAAGAGATCAATATCAAAGACAAGATCCAGAAAGGCGCCGAGGAGCTTTTCATGCGTTATGGCGTGCGAAGCATCTCGATGGATGATATTGCCAGGCACCTTTCGGTATCCAAAAAGACACTGTATCAGCATTTTGTGGACAAGGAAGACATTGTGACGGTGACGTGCCAGGCGCACCTTGACCGCAATGCCCAGCAATTCCAGTCTATCCGCAAGACCTCCAGGAATGCCATTGAGGAGCTCGTTCAGCTGTCGGTATGCCTGAAGCAGAATATGCAGGACATGAATCCTTCGCTGCTGTTTGATCTTCAAAAGTATCATCCCAAGGCCTGGAGTGTATGGATCAATCACAAGAATAAGTTTATACGTGATTCGGTCGTGCGCAACCTGAAGCAGGGGATAGAGGAAGGATATTTCAGGGCGGAAATTGATCCGGAGGTTATTGCTGCCGTCCGGCTGGAACTGGTTCAGATAGCCTTTAATGAAGATGTTTTCCCGCGCGAGCGGTTTCGCTTGCCTGAGGTGCAGATGCAGATCTTCGACCATTTTGTGTTTGGTCTGTTGACGGACAAAGGCAGAAAGTTATACATGAAGTACAAACAAGTTAATAATCATTCCACCCCCAAATCTACTGTAGTATGAAGCGTGTTTATCACATATTGTTTATGGTTTTGCTAGTTCCCGGGTTGGCCGTGGCGCAGGAAAATCAGGGCTCACAGACATTTACCCTGGATCAGTGTGTTCAATATGCCCTGGATAACTCCATCAATATCAAGAATGCCGTACTGGACGAGGAGATTGCCGATGCACGGGTAAAAGAAACCCGCGGGATCGGACTTCCACAGATTGAAGCATCGGTGGGTTTACTTCACAATCAGAAACTCCCCCGCTTCTTTGCGCAGTATTATGCTCCGCAAAATGGTGAAGAGAGCTTTATCGACTTAAGCGGCGTTCCGGGAATTCAGGACGGCGATGTCCTCGCCATGCAGAATTTTTTTCAGTTGAGAAGTTCCGGAAATGCAGCATTGAATATCAATCAAATACTCTTCAACGGTTCGTATCTCGTGGGTTTGAAAGCCGCCAATGCGTACCGTGCGTTGTCAATAAAGAGCACCCGGCAATCGAAAGAACAAACGATGCAGCAGGTGACCAAGGCATTCTACGGTGTGCTGATCAATAAGGACAGAATGAATCTTTTCGATAACAATATCGCCAGGGTAGATTCTTTATTGAAAACAACACAAGCGTTGAATAAAAATGGTTTTGCCGAAGGTATCGATGTCGACCGCATACAGGTGACACTGAACAACCTGATCGCGGAGCGTGATAAATTTTACAATCTCCAGGAGCTGACGCTTCATCTGCTGAAGTTTCAGATGAATTATCCGTTGGACCAACCTTTGGATGTCAGTGGCGACATCGCTTCCCTGGATGTGGATGAAAGCCTCTTGAAAAACTACGAATTGGACTGGGACTATACGCAGCGCAGCGATTATCAGCTGCTGGAGGCCAATCGTAATCTGCAGAATCTTGATGTGCGGAATAAGTTTTCCGCCGCGTTGCCAAGTCTGTCGGCCTTTGCCAATCTGGGTTACAGCACGCAGTCGCCTGACATCGGAGGGCTGTTCACCACGCATAGCAACCACATCGAAGATAACGGCTCCTATGGGCCGGATAAATGGTACTCGTACAGTTCTTTCGGCGTGAACCTGAATATTCCCATCTTCAGTGGATTGCAGCGGTCCTACAGACTACAGCAGGCGAAGATCAACCTGATGAAGATTGAAAACAACTTTACGTCCCTGAAGTCGGCCATTGACCTCGAAGTGAAGCAGGCAGCCATCAGTTATTTGAACGCAATCAAATCCCTGGAATCACAACGCGCCAACTCGAAGCTTGCCGAAAACATTGCAAGGATCACAAAAATAAAGTATGAGCAAGGCGTTGGCTCGAACCTGGAAGTGATCGATGCGGAGGCGAGCCTCAAAGAATCGCAGATCAACTATTACAACGCGCTCTACGATGCCCTCATCGCTAAAGTGGATCTCGACAAAGCATACGGTAAAATGTTGCCCGCAGAAAATGAAGAAACGAAATAATTATATGACCCAAGCTGTAAACACCCCCTATATGAATTTGAATGGATATACCCGAATTACCCTAGCCGTGATCATCGCCGCCTTTCTGGCGGCGTGCAGCGCCACATCACCGGAAGACAACAAGAAAGAGCGCCTTGACAAATTAAAGCAGGAGCAGGCTGACCTCACCAAGGAAATACAGAAGCTGGAGGGCGAGATCGCAATGGAAAATCCCGATTCGGTGGTGTCGGTCCGGGCCAAGGATGTCGCGGTGGCGGAACTGGCTGTCCAGAATTTCGATCATTACGTGCAGACGCAGGGACACATTGAGTCCGACAACAACGTACTGGTGAGCGCCGAAATGATGGGCGCGATCACCAACGTATATGTAACCGAAGGACAGACCGTATCCCGGGGCCACGTGCTTGCCCAGATCGATAACTCCGTGATCTCCCGTAACATGGAGTCCATGGAGGCGCAACTCGAACTGGCAACGTCAGTCTATGAGCGCCAGAAGAATCTCTGGGATCAGAAGATCGGCACCGAAGTTCAGTTCCTGCAGGCGAAGACGAACAAGGAATCGCTTGAAAAACAATTGGCTTCCCTGCGCGAACAAAAAGATAAAACCCGTATCAAGGCGCCCATCAATGGTACCGTTGACGCTGTGATCGCGAAAGTAGGCGAGAACATCGCGCCCGGCATGCCTGCCGTTCGCATTGTGAATACACAGGATCTCAAAATACAGGCGCCGGTATCCGAAGCTTATGTAACCGATATCAAAAAGGGTGACAAAGTATTGGTGAACATCTCTGAGCTTCGGAAAGAGCTGGAGGCAAAAGTAACGTTTGTGGGGAAGACCATCGATCGCTTGTCCCGGACATTTAATGTGGAAGTGGCGCTGCCCGCAAATCCTGACCTTCGTCCGAATATGACGGCCACGGTAAGAATTGTTTTTCATTCCGATCCATCGGCCCTTGTCATTCCGATTAACATCATCCAGGAGATCAATGATGAGAAGATTGTCTACATCGCAGAGGAAAAAGGAAAGCAGATGGTCGCAACCAGGAAGGTCATTACCGTCGATGGCGTGTACGGCAACCGTGCCCAGGTGAAAGGGCTCAATGCCGGCGACAAGCTGATCACAGTTGGCTATCAGGGTCTCAACGACGGCGATTACATAAAAATATAAGGAAAGAACAAGGTTATTTGATTGAATACTGGTTTGATATCAGTGATCATTGACCTGCTCACGCTCAAATTCTTAAAACATGCAAGACAGCGAAAAAGAATTCAGGCCCACCAGTTGGGCCATCGACAATAAAGTGGCCATTTACGTGGCAACGGTCATCATATCCCTCATGGGTATCGTCACCTATATCACGCTGCCCAAGGAAAATTTTCCGGAAGTGGTCTTTCCCCAGATCTATGTGGCGACGCCGTATCCAGGTGCTGCGCCTTCGGATATTGAGAACCTGATTACCAAGCATATCGAGAAACAGGTAAAATCAATCTCCGGCGTTAAGAAAATTTCCAGCAATTCAATTCAGAATTTTTCGAATGTCATCATCGAGTTTGAAGCCGATGTGGATGTCGACGAAGCCAAGCGGGAAGTGAGCGATGCGGTCGACCGCGCAAAGCCGGACCTCCCCGCCAACCTTCCGGATGATCCCATCGTGCAGGAAATTGATATTTCTGAAGTGCCGATCATGTTCGTCAATCTGTCGGGAGATTATGATTTGAAGACCATCAAGCGTTATGCCGAGATGATGCAGGATCGTTTTGAGAGTCTGCGGGAGATCAGAAGGGTGGATATCGTTGGCGCACTTGATCGCGAAATTCAGATCAATGTCGACATCTACAAGGCCGCGCTTGCAGGCGTAGACCTGAATGACGTCGCCCAGGCGATCGGCGGCGAGAACGTGCTGATCCCCGGGGGACAAGTCTCCGTTGACGGCATGAAGCGCTCTGTGAGTGTGAACGGCGAATACGTTGACGCCCGCGAGATTGCCAATACCGTTGTCGGATCTATCCAGGGAGGAAAAGTATTTTTAAAGGATATCGCCGAGGTAGTCGATACCCACAAGGAACAGGAAAGTTTTGCGCGACTGGACAAAGAGAATGTCATCACGCTGAACATCATCAAGCGCAGCGGCGAAAACCTTGTGGAGGCTGCGGATCAGATCAATGCGATCATCGCCGACTATGAGAAGGGGTTGCTGCCGGAAGGGCTGAAGGTTACCGTCACCGCCGACCAGTCTGAGAATACACGTGTCACGCTCCACGATCTGATCAATACCATCATCATCGGATTTGTACTGGTGACGATCATCCTCATGTTCTTTATGGGTGTGACCAATGCGATCTTTGTGGGATTGTCGGTACCCATATCGAGCTTTATCGCGTTCCTGGTGTTTCCGGCGATTGGCTTTACGCTGAACATGATGACCCTCTTCTCTTTCCTGCTGGCGCTGGGTATCGTCGTGGATGATGCCATCGTGGTCATTGAGAATACGCACCGTGTCTTCGATAATGGCAAGGTGCCGATCCGCAGGGCTGCGAAGATCGCCGCAGGTGAGGTCTTCCTGCCTGTATTAACGGGCACGCTGGTGGTACTCGCACCCTTCATCCCGCTCGCATTCTGGCCGGGCGTTGTAGGTAAATTCATGATGTATCTGCCCATCACACTGATCATTGCATTACTTGCGTCGCTGCTGGTTGCCTATATCATCAACCCGGTGTTTGCCGCGGATTTTATGAAACCGCACGAGCATGAGACGAAAAATGAAACGAAGAGTAACCGTGGATTCAAAGTCACGAGTGTCATATTCGCAGGGATCGCACTGGTATCTTACCTCATCAGCTTCGGTGTCGGAAACTTCATCGTTTTCATATACCTCCTCTACGCCCTGCATCATTTCCTGTTAAAGGACGTGATCACGAAGTTTCAGAACGCGGGATGGCCCAAGGTGCAGCGCGGATATAAGCGTATCCTCACCTGGTGCCTGTACCGTTACAGGCCATTATGGGTGGTGGCAGGCGTCGTCGGACTCTTTATTTTCGCGCTCGTCTTCACCGGGATACGGAACCCTCCGGTAGTCTTTTTTCCGAATGGTGATCCGAACTTTATCTATACATTTATCCGCATGCCGATTGGTACGGACCAGCGGGTTACCGACTCGATCACCAGTATTGTCGAGGCAAGGGTGATCAAGGCTATCGGAGAAGATAACCCGGTCGTTGAATCGGTCATTTCGAACGTGGCGATCGGCGCCAGCGACAACCCGTTTGACGCGGGTACGCAGGCGACCCCGCATCTGGGCAAAGTATCCGTGGCATTTGTTAAATTCTCCGAACGCGGCGGCCAGTCCACGCGGGCATTCATGGATGATATCCGGGAGGCAGTAAGGGGGATCAAGGGTGCAGAGATCACGGTGAACAGTGAAGCAAATGGTCCGCCTACGGGCAAGCCGGTCAACATCGAGGTGGCTGCGGACGACTTCGAGCTACTGGTCAAAACAGCGGACGACCTGCAGCGGTTTCTTGAAAAGCAGCAGGTACCGGGAGTGGAAGAACTGAAGTCTGACTTTCAAAGCGATAAACCTGAGATCGTGATCAATATTGATCGGGAGAAAGCAAACCGCGAAGGGATCTCCACAGGGCAGATCGGACAGGCGATCAGCACGGCCGTATATGGTTATGAGATCTCCAGGTTCCGCGATGCCAATGATGATTATCCCATCCAGTTAAGGATCAGGGAAGAACAACGAAACGATCTGAACACACTTATCAACATGCCGATCACTTATCGTGACATGGGTATGGGTGGTGTCGTCAGGCAGGTCCCGCTTTCCGCGGTCGCAACGGTTCAATACTCGAATAATTTTGCAGGGATCAAGAGGATCGATCAGAAGCGGGTGGTGACAATATCATCCAACGTGCTGGCAAGTCACAATGAGAATGCCGTTGTTGCGGATATTACGGAGCGACTCAAAACATACAATGTTCCGGATGGCGTAACCGTGGAGATGACAGGCGCACAGGAAGATCAGGCTGAAACCGGTTCATTTCTTATGCTCGCTTTTGGGCTTGCCGGTGCGCTCATGTTCATGATCCTGGTGATCCAGTTCAACTCCATCAGTAAACCGCTTATTATTCTTTCTGAAATCCTTTTCAGTATTATCGGGGTGTTGATCGGTTTCTCGCTGTTCAAAATGGAAATTTCCATTATCATGACAGGTGTGGGGATCATGGCACTCGCCGGCCTCGTGGTGCGCAATGGTATCCTCCTTGTGGAGTTCACGGAGCTGTTGCGTTCGCAGGGCATACCCTTGTACCAGGCCATTATCGAAGCCGCGAAGACCCGCATGACGCCGGTTCTTTTAACGACGATAGCAGCCACCATTGGCCTCATTCCACTGGCCGTTGGATTCAACATCGATTTCGTAACGCTCTTTACTGATTTTGATCCGCAGATCTACTTTGGCGGTGACAATGCGGCCTTTTGGGCGCCCCTGTCATGGACGATGATCTTTGGTCTGCTCTTCGGAACATTCCTCACGTTAGTGTTGGTGCCGGTATTGTATCTGCTGGCTGCCAAATTGAAGGAGCGGATCTATGGTATCAAAACCACACCTGCTCCGGGAACGGAAGGCGCCGTGGCGGTGAATCGATATTGATAAATTTTTGTTTATAGCACGTGTGGTGAATGATGCGGAGACCAGGCATTCCTGGTCTCTGCATCTGATGCACCACACGTTTTTTGTTTATGAGACCACGTATTATGACGTTTGTTTTTTTTGCGATCTTTTTTCTGGTGGTGGATATATACCTCTACCAGGCGGTACTTGCTGTGAGCCAGGACCTGTCACCGGTGTGGAAGAGAGGCGTTCGGATAGCTTTCTGGATTCCCACGGTACTGTGTATGATCGCGTTGTTCTGGTGGATGTTTGCCGACCCCTATCGCATCAGCACCGGCGCGAGGAACTGGATCCTTACCGGCCTGTTCGCGACCTATTTTTCAAAGACCATCGGAATTCTTTTTCTATTCGCGGATGACCTTCAGCGCGGCGTGCGTTGGGTGGCCGGCCTGTTCAATAAAAGCGGAGGAGAAAGCCTGCCCGGAGAAGCCATCCCGCGTTCAGAATTTCTCGCAAAGGCCGCGCTCATTGCAACGTCCGTTCCCTTCGGAACAATGGCGTACGGCATCATCTCTGGCGCCCATGATTACCGCGTACGCAGGGTGAAAGTCGCCCTTCCCAATCTTCCCAAATCTTTTGACGGGTTGCGCATCGGCCATGTTTCTGATATCCATTCCGGCAGCTTCTTTAACAAGACAGCTGTAAAGGGCGGGGTCGAAATGCTGATGCGGGAGAAACCCGATCTGATATTCTTCACGGGTGATCTTGTGAATAATGAGGCTAAAGAAGTGCGTGATTACATCGATGTTTTCGATAAACTCAGGGCGCCGCTGGGTGTATACTCCGTGACTGGCAACCATGATTACGGAGACTATCACAACTGGTCGTCGCAGGCGCTGAAACGAAAGAACTTTCAGGACCTGGTGCAGGCGCATCAACTCATGGGCTACAGGTTGCTGATGAATGACAACCACGTCCTGAAACAGGGCGGCGATCACCTTGCCATCCTTGGAAATGAAAACTGGGGCGAGCGCGGCTTTGCCAAGTACGGCAAACTTCACCAGGCATATAAGGGCACGGAAGAAGCGGCTATCAAGCTTTTGTTATCCCATGATCCGAGTCATTGGGATGGCCAGGTGAGAAAAGAGTATGCTGACATAGACCTGATGTTTTCAGGCCACACGCATGGTTTTCAGTTTGGCGTGGAGATCGGAGGTTTCAAATGGAGTCCATCGCAATATGCGTACAAGCAATGGTCAGGATTGTATCAGGAAGGGAAACAGTTTTTGTATGTTAACCGGGGATTTGGATATTTGGGATACCCGGGAAGGATCGGTATGCCGCCGGAACTGACCATCCTCGAATTGGTGTGTTGATGTGTTAAGGATGTGTCGATGTGCTGATGGGTTGGGGTGCGGGGATAAAGTAATGATATGTTGCGAGAGAGTCTCCTGTTACAACTTCTTTTGTTGGTGGTGATAGATATTTATATCTACACTTCTATTTACCGCACCACCCGGAATTTCCGGCCGCTGTTGCGCAAGTTGATTCGCGGAGGTATCTGGGGGATGACGGCGGTTGCGATCGGTGCGGTGGTTTGGTATGATCTGACCGAACCTTATTATAAAGACATGAGCATCCGGCAGTGGATCATCATCACGGTGATGATCATCTACGGATCAAAATTGCTGACCATCCTGGTGATCTTCATTGACGATATACAGATCAATGCGCGCAGGTTGATCCGGTACATGAAGACAAGGTCGGGAGAAAAGATTCCGGGAAAACCCATTACGCGATCTGAATTTTTTGACAAGACTGCGATCGCGGCGGGTTTCGTTCCTTTTGCCTCGATGGTGACGGGAATTTTATCCGGTGCGCATGATTACAGGGTCATTCGAAAGACTGTCTATCTGCCGGATCTTCCCCAGTCCTTCGATGGTATCCGCATCGGACAGATCTCCGACATACACGCAGGATCGTTATTCAACAAGACCGCCGTCAGGGGAGGGGTTGAGTTGATGTTACGTGAGAAGACTGATGTCATTCTTTTCACGGGCGATCTGGTGAATTATCAGACCGATGAGGTGGATGATTACATTTCCGTTTTTGATAAAGTGAAGGCGCCGCTCGGTGTTTTCTCAAGTACGGGAAATCACGATTATGGTAACTACCGGAAGTGGTCATCCGCCGCGGCAAAGGCAAAGAACAATCAGGATATGATCGCTGCCCATCGGCTGATGGGTTATGATCTGCTGATGAACGAACACCGGTTACTGGAGTCCGGGGGAGAAAAGATTGCCATCATTGGCATCGAGAACTGGGGGGTGGGTCCCCCGCACCGTTTTCCGAAATACGGTAAGCTTGCCGAGGCCGTGAGGGGAACGGAAGAGGTTCCTGTTAAGTTGTTACTTTCACACGACCCCAGTCACTGGGATGCCCAGATCCGTCCGGAGTTTCCTAAGATCGATCTAACCTTCGCCGGGCACACGCACGGCTTTCAGATGGGTATTGAGGTAGGGGATTTTAAATGGAGCCCTTCGCAGTACGTGTACAAACAGTGGGCAGGACTTTACCGGCAAGGCAACCAATATCTCTACGTGAACCGCGGATTCGGAACGATTGGTTATCCTGGCCGCGTCGGCATGGCGCCGGAGCTTACGGTCATTGAGCTGAAGCGAGGTTGAGGCGTGTCGTGAGCCGTGAATCGTCAATGGATGACTGCGTCGGATAGTTCTTCGCTTTGATCTGAGCTCACCACTCACGATGGATGTCTCTTGATCCCCGTTATGAAATACAAAAATGAGCAGTCGCACACCCCCGCTCACGACTCACGATTGACGATTCACGTCAACCCCAGCTATGAAAAGCAATAAATGCTGACGCAGTGGCACACTCACCACTCACCACTGACCACTCACTTCTCATTTCTCACCACTCACCACTCACGACTCACGCGCCTTCTCCACCGCATGTCCACCAAACTCATTCCGCAGCGCGGCGACGATCTTTCCTGAAAAAGTATCTTCTTCCAGGGAACGGTAGCGCATCAGCAATGACAGGGCTATCACCGGAGTGGCGATTTGTTTTTCAAGTGCGGTTTCAAGGGTCCACTTTCCTTCGCCCGAAGAATGCATGATGCCTTTGATACCCTCAAGCTTCGGATCTTTAGACAACGCATTTTCGGTCAGCTCCATCAGCCAGCTGCGGACCACCGATCCATGGTTCCAGACGCCCGCCACCGATTTCAGATCAAGGTTGAATTCGCTTTTATGGAGTACTTCAAATCCTTCCGCGATGGACTGCATCATGCCGTATTCAATGCCATTGTGTATCATTTTTACAAAATGTCCCGCCCCGGAAGGTCCGCAATAAAGGTAGCCGTTCGGCACAGCGATGTCCCTGATGAATGGTTCGCAGTATTGGAAGGCGTCTTTTTTTCCGCCGAGCATGGCGCAGATGCCGTGCAGGGCGCCGTCGGTTCCTCCGCTCGTTCCGCAGTCCAGGAATTCAATTCCATGGGATTCCAGTTTTTTCGCCCGGCGCATGGTGTCTTTGTAATTTGAATTGCCACCATCGATCACAATGTCACCTGCGCGCAGGAGCGGAGTCAGTTCCTGGAGCGTCAGATCAACCGCTGCGCCTGCGGGTATCATCAGCCAGACGACCCTCCGGCCTGTGAGTGCGTTGACGAGCTGCTCGATGGAGTTGGCGGTGGTAATACCCCTCTCTTTTATGGAGGCCACTGTCTGCTGATTCAGATCGAAGGCCAGCACTTCATGCTTTTGGTGATGAAGATTCAAGCCGAGATTGAAACCCATTTTACCCAGACCTATAAGTGCGATTTGCATTGCGTTATGTTTATGATGAAAGATCTATTGCTCAAACCATGAGGTCCGCTACCCTTTCGTAAAGATTGCGGTATCTCAAAAATAGTGCGTGATACGTCGGTTGATGTTCTTCCTGCGGAATAATTTCTTTTATCTCGCGGGGTTTGAGTTGCTCATATTCCCGGATAATGTGAAGATTCTTCATCGCGAGGAAGGCGGCTCCGATGGCGGATGCATCGGCTGTATTGATGAGGCATATCTTCTTTCCGAAGATGTTGGCCAGTATCTGAAGCCATTCTTCCGAATGGACGAAACCACCGCTGACATGGATCTGCTGAATGGACAACCCACCCTCGATCATTCCGTGTGCGATGTCGAACAGGGCAATGGAGATACCTTCTATCAGTGCGCGCGTGAAGTGAGCCTGGTGATGGTGTCCCTGCATTCCGAAAAAAACACCGCACGCGTTGCTGTTCCATATGGGCGCGCGCTCACCCAGAATGTAAGGAAGGAAGATCAATCCTTCTGCTCCGGGTTTGCTGTCCGATAGGTTTTTAAAGAACAAGGTGTAATCATTGGCCGTTTCAAGTTTTCTGCCCAGCACGTTTTCGTTATACCATTTCAGGATAACCCCTCCGTTGTTGGTCGGTCCGCCGCAAATGTAGGTAGCGTCGTCGAGGCGGTAGTTGAAAGTCATCGCCTTGAAATTCCGCATCGGTTGCTTTCGCGCCACCCTTACGGCGCCACTTGTGCCGATGGTCAGCGCCATAAATCCTTCTTTGGTGGCGAAGCTGCCGACATTCGCAAGACACCCGTCACTGGCGCCAATGAAAAATGGCGTTCCCGGGGAAATACCAAGTTGATTGCATACTGCGCTGTCATTGCACGTTCGTGAGTGATCTGTATTCACCAGTGAGGAAACCCGCGTATGATTGAGGCCACATGTCTGGAGTGCAACGTCGTTCCAGGTTAATTTTTCGATGTCCATTAATCCGGTGGCAGAGGCGATGGAATAATCCACTTCATATTCGCGGAAGAGTCGACACCAGATATACTCTTTGATGGAAATAAAGCGTGCTGTTTTCGAAAACAGTTCCGGCGCGTTTTCCTGAAGCCACTGAATTTTGCACAGCGGTGTCATCGCGTGAATGGGCGTGCCTGTTTGTTCGTAAATGGCTTTGCCGGAGGCTGATTGATGAATCCGCGTGGCATTGGGTGCGCTGCGGTTATCGGCCCATATGATCATGTTCATGAGCGCGTTTCCCTGAACATCCACGGGAATCACGCTGTGCATGGCGCTGCTGAGCGCAATGGCATCCGGACTTTTTTGCCTGCTCGCTGTAATGCGCGAAATGCATTTGACGAACGCCTGCCATATCAATTCAGGAGCCTGTTCCTGATAATTTGGTTTTGGCTTCAGCGTAGGGTAGGCGACCTGTACCGTGTCAATCACATCACCGGCATGATTCATGGCGATTGCTTTGGCGCTTCCGGTTCCGAGATCAATGCCGATGACGTATGGTTCCATCTTTTTTTTCTCAATATAAAAAAAGACGGGCACCTATACGGATATAAGTGCCCGGGGGGTCAGGTTAAATATGGGGATCAGTGGATAGTTTCCATTTCTTTTCTTCGTTTGGCGTCCAGCGAATAACGGCCCGCGCCAAAGATGATGAATACGATCAACCCTGTTAATACCAGGAGTGAAAGCCAGAGTTCCATGTAGCTTCCTACAGAAAGATGTCCCTTCGGCGCATTCACAAAGATGACAGCTCCTAACAAAATGGGTAGCTGAATGAGGCATATGATACGGGTAAAAAGGCCGGCGACAATCATGGGGCCGCCAAGGATGTGGGCAAAGATGATGTAGTGTGCCAGTACTGCGCCCGCGAACCAGGTGGTTATGCCTTCCGTGGTATTTTCCAGTTCATCCATATGTGTTATGAATTGAAGACCTTTATAGGTGATGAAGATACCCAGGGCAATCCGGAAAAAATCCAGAAATCCAGGGCGATGGCTGTTGCCCCACGATTCGACGTTGGAAATTACACTCATGGAAGTAAAATTTGGTGAGATACAAAGTTTACAAAAATCCCATCTGAGAAGCAACCGGCACTTTGAGCCGAGGGGGGGAAGTTGGCGCAAAAAAAAACTGTCCCATGAGGGACAGTTTTGATATCGGGCACACCAGGTGGTTAATAATCGTTGTTGCTGTTACGGTTGAACCCGCCACCGCCGCCGCTTCTGTATCCACCGCCACCACCACGAGGGGCGTCAGTTTTAGGTCTTGCTTCATTTACGACCAGGGTTTTACCGAGGAAGTTGAAACCGTTCAAACTGGTAATAGCCTGTCGGCCAGCAGACTCATCGGCCATTTCGATGAATCCGAAACCGCGGCTACGCTGAGTAACTTTGTCCATAATAATTTTGGCGGAGGAAACTTCGCCGTACTCTTCGAATAATCCCCTCAATTCCTGTTCGGATGCCTTAAAAGGGATGTTGGCAACGTAAATGTTCATTGTTTTAAATAAATAAATGAGAAGATAAGTTAGTGTAAACCGACCATCTTTGACTACAACAACATGATATTAAATGATGTGTGACAGAAAAGATTAATCAAGTTAACAAGATAAAGGTAATAAAAATTAATAATAAACCTTACAAGGTATCGAGCGGCTTTTTTTAAATCCTTTACCCCCTTCACAGGTCCCAGATGGCCTTTTCCTCAATTTACCCCGTTCAGCCTCCCTTTTCCGGGCCCCCAAGGGATCTAATTTCCCTGTTTTCTTACCCTGTTTCCCTGATTAGTAGGCCCGGTCCACGCTGCCGCTGCCGTACACCTTCTTCTGGGCATTTTTGGTATTGCCTTTATGCTTCACAAGGCCACTTCCTGCTACCGTGGCATCGATGGTATTGGTGACATTCAGTTCGCAAATGCCGGAGCCGCTCACTTTTACCTTTGCATGGTCCATGGGGCAATTAAAGCCGTTGATAGTACCCGCGCCGCTGATCAGGGCCTCCAGTGTTGAAGCATATCCTCTCAGCGCAATACTGCCTGATCCTGTTACTTCGGCCTTTATCAGATCTCCTTTCAGATCCACATCCATACTTCCATTTCCGTTGACAGCCATTTTGAGGTTCCCGGTAGCCAGCGAGTTTTCAGCAATGATCTTTCCTCCGCCGTTCACCTGAAGTTCCTCGATGTTTTTCATCGTCACGTACAACTTCATGGTCGGGTTCACTTTAATGTCATCGATCTTGGCCCAAAGGCTCTTGTTTGGATTTTCAGGTTTTCTTTCAATGTTCACCATCAATACACCATCAACAACTTTGAAGTCAGAGACGGAAAAAATTTCGGTCAATGCCTCGACAGTCACTTCCTGCTTGTTTGTCTGTTTCAGGTAAACAGTATAGTTCGAGTTCACATAGATACTTTTAAATTCGGGAAGCTCCAGGACCTTTTTCGTTACCTGTGAAAAAGCAACCTGACCAACAAGACAAAGCAACAGCGCAAAAATTTTCGTTTTCATAGATTTATTATTCATAATGAGGTTTCGGTTAAGGATTTATACCAGATGATCCGCAATGGTAAAAAGGCTGCCGGATATGGTTTATTTGCGTTTATTAAAAATAGCCCTAAAAATCAAAATAAAGGCAATTCCGCCAATGCACATCACCAGAAGAACTTCAGGTGTAATATATTTCAACGCATGCATGAATTTTTGTGATTAAAATTTAAATCTCGCCTGAAATTTAACATCATTCCTTGTATTTCCCTCGATCCGGTCCGGTCCCGAACCTATTTCTTCCGCATTCAGCAGACGCGTTCTCGCGTAACGAAACCAGATTGTAAGCTGTTTATGAACCTTAAATTCAATTAATGCATAATTTCTTACACCAACGCCGTGATAGGCAGGCAGCGAATAGGCAAGCCAGGCGTCGTGTTCGTAAACGTATTGACGATTGTCGTAATGATCGGTGTCAAACAGAGCGTGCCTGCATGTGAATTGCAACTGCCCCGCAGCAAAACTAAAGTCCTGGACGATCGCCCATCCTTCCGTGGTGTTTTCTTTGATTGTATAATTACTGTATTGCACGCGCGACTTGAACCGGATCCTTTCACCGATTCCATAGTCGCAATGTACGGTAACATTGCGCCTCCGTCCTTCACCTAACCGGTAGAGGATTTGCATTTCCGCCAGGTTTCTGAATTTGGATTCTTCCCGTACCAGGAGTGAAACAGAAGCTTTCTTCGACGGTTGATACTGCGTTCGCAGCAGCCATTCGTATCCCTTTGATGGTGCATATCTTCTGTAGCCGAGCCAGGGGAACGTGAACATGTCGACGTATCCACTGAACGTGTAATGGCGGTTCATTTTGTATTTCCATCCCCAGTATGCGCCGCGCTCATTTTGTGCCTGCGTGTTTTCTGAAAAGGCATTGGAATAAAATGTGTGAAAGCTTCTGGAATAGTTCCGGTAAACGATGGCGATATCCAGATTCCGGGTTGCGCTCACCATGAAGCCAAATACACCACCACTGCCTGCTCCGAGTGTATGACCCATTTCACTGAACAGGGAGAGGTTCTGAAAACGATAATTCAGAAAAATACCAGCATTCAAATTGACTGCGCCTTCGAAAGTAAACTGGTTATACAGGGTGGGTGTCCGCTTGACAGGAGTGCTGAAACGGATGGCATTGATAATGATACCGGCGTCCAGCTTTTGTTTTTCCATCTGCAACACAATGCCGTAATTTTTTTCGTTCACTTTTCTTCTTTGCCGGATTTCAGCTTCTGAGCGGTGTAAACCTGTCGTCAGAAATGAGGTTGCCGCGAGGCTGTCTTCACTGTTTCCATGAGACGCATCGCGCGCTGCGTGTGAAATGAATGCTGAAACATTGACCGATCTGAAGGGTTGCAACGTAAACGCTACTCCGCGCTGATACGCACCCTCGTTTACAGATGTATATGGTAAGAATCCGAGGTTGCTTTTGCGCGTACCGGAAACGCTTTCTCCTCCTTTGCCTGGTCCGAATGCGCCGCCGAGCAGGAGACCCTGGGCGAATTGGGTCTGGAAGTCTCCGACAATGATATTCCTTAATTTTCCTTTATGCCGGAATTGTATATGCCAGGAAGTGAAGTCAAAGCCCCATTGATTTTTGCCGGGCTTCAGCTCCATTTCTTCACCCGCATCCTTCTCGCCGGTCAGACCAATGCTGTAGTCACCAGGTTGATAGGATCTCAGGCGATAATATAGCTTATCCGGAGACCCTTTAAAATGGGATGGATCGGATTGTGCATACAGAAAACCTTTTTTCTTTTCCAGTGTCCGTTCGTACCGGGAGACAAAATAACTATGTCCCGGTGAAAATATCCGCTGAAGGAGCGAGGTATTGAACGCCCGGGCGGGGTCCGCGACTGTTACAAAAGGCAACAACTTCTCAATAGTAGCTGCATCGAATTCAGGAATGATCTGTAATTCGTAAATATCCAGGAAGTTTCGCTGTTCATTCCTGTAGAGAAGAAAATTTTCGATCTGCGCATCTGTGAGAAGGTCCAGGAGCCTTAGTTCTTCCCTGGTTATCTTGTTGAGATCATGGGGCGTAGAGAGCAACTGCATCAGGTTCTCATACCGATCTTCGCCATCCGTTTCTTCATCCTGTAAACCCGGTAAATTGTCAGCGATTTGCTGAAGGTCGGGCGTCATATCCTGCCCGGAGGTATCGAGCAGTATGGACATCGAGATCATCAGCAAGAGGACCTTCATAACTTTGCAGGTTGCCAGGTTATTGCAGCCTGGTGGCTGATACCGGTGGGATCGTTGAACTGCAGCGCATAATCGAGACCGAATTTTCCGGTTTTGAAGCCCAGTCCGAAAAATCCGGCTTCGGGGTTGAAGTTGAAGCCCGTGCGAAACGCGATCCTTTTCAAAAACACATATTCAAAACCAGCCTTGAAGGACGGTGTGTATTCGAGGTCTTTTTCGATTTCTGCGGTGACGTGCAGCTTGTCCGACGGCCTGAGGGCAATTCCCGCCACCAAACGCGTGGGAACACGTTCACCTGTCAGTTCATTGATAACAGGTTGATTCATGTTGAGGACATGCGCGCCAAATAATAATTGTTTGGTAATCGTTGCGATTCCTCCGAAGCTTACCGTAAAAGCTGTATGCAGCGGTGTGCCCTCACCGCGGTATTGAACGAAGTTCGCTTTTATTCCGAGTGACGCAAGGCCAAAAGTGTTGGCAAATCCCAGTGAGAGAATATGTTCGTTGTAGAGATCATCTCCAAAACGGAAAGCGCTTGTACCCACAACTCCTTGTTTTAAGGGGACGGCGAAAACCGCAGCCATGCGGTTAAAGGATTTTAAATAGGGGACGGCGTGATAGGCAAATCCCGCGGCAGGACGTTCGGTCTTTGCCAGGCCTGCAATGTTATTGGAAAGTGACCAGACGTCTGAGAGACAGGCGGATGCATTGCCCAGTGCGTTGGCGCGCGCGCCCATCAGCACAGATGCGCTTTGTGCCATGGCGTCATGGATGACCAGGCACAGGACCAGGTATTGCCAAAAAGTTTTGATACGGGAGGGTCTTTTGACAGGGGAAGATAGGGGGAAGGTTTGTTGCGGGCAATCCTGGGAGGTAGAAAATCAGGAAAACCAGACAGCGAAGAAATTCAAGATTCAAGATTCAAGATTGAGTGACAGTTTCAAGATTCTGGAACAGTCTCAATTTTAAATCTTAAATCTTAAATTTTGAATTTTGAATTTTGAATTTCAACCGGGTCTTGCCTCAAAACTCCTTCTTCACATGAAAGAAAAACCCTTTCTCGCCTTCGGCGTTGACGGAGTATTCGAAGCGGATGACAATATCGTAAAATCCCACAACGTCAAGACCCAGACCGGTGCCTAAAAGTAATTTATCCGACAGCATGGTGTTCAAGCCGCGCGCTTCGTAATAAGGATAATTCTGCACGTAGCCCAGGTCTGCATACGTCTTCAGGTAGATAGACAAGGGGATATGTCTGAACTGTCGGGCAGGCATGTCTGCCCAGTGGTAGTTTCGGTTGAAGATCAGTTTCTTGAATGTCGTCTTGTTGAGAAGATACCATGGGCCCTCCACCACATACAATTCATAACCGCGCACGAATTGCTTGCGCTGGCCAAGTACGCCGAAGTTTACATACGGGATGTCATTCGGGTTGCTATAGAAAGCGTTGAAATTATTGGAGAGAAAAAATCCTTTCTTCAGATCAAAATATTTCGAATAGAGGATGCTGGTTTCAAAATTATTCAGATCCTCGCTGACGCCCAATCCGTTTTGCGCGATATAGAAAACAAACTGGTTCCCTTTTAGCGGATAGGCCATCACATCCCGGTGGTCAGAATTGAACTGGTACCAGACCGACGGATATTCCTGTTTCAGGAGTTCGCCGTGTACGTAATTCGCGTTTGAGTCTATGACAATATCGTTGACGTGCATATTCCGGTATGACACATTGAAGGAATGTGTCTGGTAAAAAGATCTCCGGTAACTATACGTGATACCCGCGCGCCGCTCATTGCGAAGGATCTCTTTGGATTCTGCGAATTCATATTTGTGATCGCGCGTCTGGTATGCGAGATTTTTAGTTTCATGAAAACCGAGATCGATGGAAAGGCCGTGCTTTTGCCCTTTGTCGATGTAGGGGAAACGATACATCAGTTCGAACCGGCGCTGAAATCCAAATTGCGCGATGAACCGCAGGGTCTCATTTCGCCCGCGCATATTAAACTGGTAAAGACGCAAGCCGTAATTGACGCGCTTGAAGTCATGATTGTAGTTTTGCCACCAGTCATTAAAATTCCGGTCAGACAGTTCGAAGATTGGAGATGGAAATGTGTACCACCGCTCATTCAGGTCGACGATAAGATCAACTTTGTTTTCCTCCAGTTCCATCGTCTTGATCTCGACGGTGTTGAAAAGGCGTGTGTTGATGAGTTTCTTTTTATCGAGGTCGAGTATCTCTGGAAGATTCAGGCTGTAGATCAGATCACCCGGTCTTAGGCTGAGCTCGCGGACAATGATCTGGTCCCGGGTCAGACGGTTTCCGACGATCAGTACGCGGTTGATGAGGACGAACCGGCCCGTGGTGTCGGGGGCGACGTATTCTTTGCGGCGCTCCTGCTTCGCGGCGTCAGGGAAAGACTGCTTAAAGTCTTCCTGACTGTTTTGCGCAAACGAAAAAAACGTTATAAAAATTAGAATGATTGCCATCACGGAAATACAATAACACTTTCATTATCCCGAATCCCCCTCGGGATTTCCCTCCGGACACACCCACCACTGTAACTTCGCAAACCCTGTGCGCAGGTCCTTACCAACGAATCAAGGTCACGAATCAGTTGACCTGATTATTTTTTTTTCGATAGGAGTAAGCAAGCACGAAAACTCCCGCAACCACCAGGGGAATACTGAGGATCTGGCCCATGTTGAGCGGCAACTGATCTTCAAATGAAACCTGATTTTCCTTTAAATACTCGTAGATAAAACGCAACCCGAAACAGACGATCAGAAAGATCCCGAACAGCCTGCCGGTGGGGAGCTTCTCTTTGTATTGCCTCCAGATCATAAACAACAAGATAAATAGAAATACGCAGGAAATGGATTCATACAGCTGGGCTGGATGACGCGCAATGCCGAGGGTATTGATGCGCGCGGCCAGGGCGCCATTTTCCTGGGTGGTCATCTCGTAATGCAGCGGCCCGGCTCCTTCATCGAAGAATTCATAAAGCCTGTTTGCCAGGAGATCTTTGGTCGTAAATTCCACGAGGGCGCGCGCCTCTTGTTGCTGAACCCCCGGTTTAAAGAAAACATAGACAGATAGCGGCACCCGGCCATTTCCCGGACTCTGAAGGGAATCGTTCTGACGATAAGCCACAGATTCGACCATTTGCTGCGGGTCGAACCTGGGATTCTCGATGGCTTCGGTGAGCGGGTTCGCGAAAACGACTCCAACAGCTGCTTCTGTGGGAAGGCCGATGATCTCGGAATTAAAAAAATTACCGAGGCGGATCAGGGCGCCGGTGAGCGCCACGACGATGACAATCCTGTCTACTACCTGAAAAAAATTCTGGCCGGGTTTCTTTTTTCTGCTGTACAGCCAGAGCGCCAACAGGATGCCGAAGGCGCCGCCGTGGCTGGCGAGGCCCTGAAGACCCGTGAATTTAAAGGGACTGAATTCAAAAGGAAGAAAAATGCTCAGAGGCTCCTCCCAAATGAGTTCGGGCTGATAAAAGATGACGTGGCCCAGGCGTGCACCTAAGATCGTGGCGACCACCATGTAAATGGTAAGGGTGTCTACGTCGGATTCAGGCTTGCCTTCTTTGCGGTATATATGATACAGGACTTGCTGACTGATCAAAAATCCGAGCGCGAAAAACAATCCGTACCAACGAAGTTCGAAGGATCCCGCCGTGAAGATCTCAGGGCTGCCGTTCCAAATGATGTAACTGAATAAGGCCATAACGGCAAATATAGCAGGCCTCGGGGATTATTTAACGACGACCGCCCCTAAATCCCCCTCAAGGGGATTTATAGTCCCCTTCAGGGGATCTAGGGGTAGGGGCAGGGCTTCAGGGGTGGGAAGATCTCGTGGCAGGTCACAACCCCCTCAACTCATCCTCGAACCCTGACGAAAGTATCGGAAACCGACACCAGCTACGGGGATCGATGTTGAAATCATCCAGGTGAAAGGAGGGAGCAAAGCGTTCTCGTTTCCACTGGTTCCGGGCCCAAAGCCTGAAAAACTTGCGCACATAGCCTTCCAGTGTGGCCCTGTCATATTCTGCAGAAAGCATCTGCAATACATCTTTGGGTGACCTGCGCTCATAAATCGCCAATCGCTCGATCTTGACCAGAACAGAATAGGGCATCAGGTCGGCTTCATCCGTCTGATTCCTTTCCTGGGGTCTCAGCTCGGCAGTAGGCTGCAGGTTGTTAACAGCATTCAGCCCGGCGTGATCCAGTGCCTTTTCTGCCCATTTAAGCCACTGAAGGATAAAGACCTTGCTGATGCCGGCGATGGGAGAGAGACTTCCGCTCGTGTCGCCGTCCATGGTTGCATACCCGACATCACCCTCGCTGCGGTTGGAGGTGGTGAGCAATACCGCGCGTTTGATGTTGGCCAGCATCCAGATGATCGGTGAGCGGGTGCGGGCCTGAATGTTCTGGAGGGTGATATCGTCGGTTGTCCAGCTGAGTTTTCGGCCGATCGCCTTTTCGATCTTTCCGGAATACGACTCAACTTCTTCATCGATCTTCCATTCATGAAATTCGGCGCCGATACTGCTGGCAAGGATGCGGGCCGCGGAAAGTGTTTCGTCGGAAGAGTTTTTCGTGCCCTGATAGGCGCAGGTCAGCAGTTTGCCAACCGCTTTTTTCCAGTCGTTGTTTATTTCAGATTCGGAGAGTGAAAACACCTCGCAGAATTGTTTCCATCCCAGGGCAGCGGACGCGCGTTTAACCATTTCTGCGGCGAGCACCGCGCAGAGGCTTGAGTCAGCGCCTCCGCTGAGGGAAAGGACAAAGCCATTGGATTTGCTTTTGCGGATATAATCGTACAACGCCAGCGACAAGGCCCGCGTCACCTCTTCATTGATTTCCTTGTTGTCGGTCGATGGAATGATCCTGGTGTTGGACGGAACTTTAAAATCCACTTCACAGGCCATGACGCGATAAGCGTCGAAGGTCAGCCGCTCATTGATGGCGATGCGTTTACCATGCTGCCCGATGATGATATCACCATCATAGATAATGCGTCCTGCCTCATTGCCGAGAAGGTTCACAAACAAGTACACACATTTGAATTTTTTCGAACCGTCGATCACCACTTCCTGCTCTCTCAGTTCGCTCTTGCCCATCGCGTAGTGGCTGGCGCTCGGGTTGAGGATAAGGTCCACACCCCGTTCGCACAGGCGGTAGCCCGGGCGTTCATGCTTGCGCCACGCGTCTTCGCATACTTCAAATCCAAAACGGATACCATCGACAGTATAGATGATGTCGCCCACCTGGAATTTGTCTGCTCCTTTCGCGCAATCCTTGATCTCGCCAGGCGTACCTTCCGTGAACCAACGGGGTTCATAGTGTACGCCGTCGCGGGCGAGGTTTTGCTTGAAGGTTACCCCGAGGATCTTCCGGTCCCGGATCACGCAGACAGCATTGTATATGATGCTGTCGCGTATGAAGGGGAGCCCGACGGCAACGGTGATATCCTCGCATTTCTCACGGATGATGAGTAACTCCTTCCAGGCCCTTTCGGATACCCATTCGCTGAGGAAGAGATCCTCGCATCCGTAGCCTGTTATCGTCAGCTCGGGGAAACAAAGTAGCTTCACCTGCTGGCGCTTTGCCGCTTCGATTGCATCGACGATATTCCGGGTGTTGTTTGCCCAGTCAATGGGTGTTTGATTAACAGTAGCGCCTGCGATTTTCACAATCCGGGGAGTAAAATGGATGGTCTACACTTCAAATAAATTCAACATCTCACAGGTTTTGAAGGCGGCATCCTGTTCGGCTTTCTTCTTGCTGTTTCCGTAACCGGTGCCTTTTGATTCATTGTCAACGAGAACCTGTGCCGTGAACTCCTTGTGATTTTTTGCTTTTTTTACGTTGACGATCTCAAATCGCACCTCTTTTCCTTCCCGCTGCGCCCATTCAATGATCTTGCTTTTGTAATTGAAGTTGGAGTTGACGAGTTCCTCAAGGTCGTAGTTGGGTGCGATCATTTTATCGATCACGAATTTCCGTGTTCGCAGGAAACCTTTGTCGAGGTAGATGGCGCCGACGATGGCCTCCAGCGTATTGCCCAGGATCACCTGCTGAAGGTGAGCGTTCTTGTTGTCAAATTGAACGATACTGGCGATTCCGATCTTACGTGCGAGCTGGTTCAGCGCTTCGCGGTTCACGATACGGGAGCGGATCTCCGTCAGGAATCCTTCCGGCTTAAAAGGGAATTTCTTGAAGAGATAATCCGCGACAGCGGCCCCCAGGATCGCATCGCCCAGGTATTCCAGTCTTTCATTTGATTCTTTCTGACCGTGTTTATTTTCCTGTGCAATGGAGCTGTGCAGGGTAGCCAGGCGATACAGTTCCAGGTTTGAAGGAGTAAGGCCGGCAATATTTTGAATGGCCCTGATCAGCTTTTGATCATTTGTTGTTTTTCCTTTTGGGAGTTTAAGGATTTTCCAAACCAAGCGAAGTCAATTAGTCATGAATGAGTTGCTAATTTAACAATTCTCTCTAATGTAAAAGCCGTATGGTGGGCCTTCCGCCAATTTTTTTGATTCAGACGCAGGGCTTTCAGATTTTTCTCAGCAGGATGGAGAAATTATGTCCTCCAAAGCCGAATGTATTGCTGAGTGCGATGTTCACATTGCGTTCCTGGGCTTTGTTGAAGGTCATGTTCAGGTTCGGATCCATCTCCGGGTCATCTGTAAAATGGTTGATAGTAGGGGGGATGACCGACTGGTTAATGGCAAGCAGGCACGCGATGGTCTCGATGGCTCCCGCTGCGCCCAGCAAGTGTCCGGTCATACTCTTGGTAGAACTGATGTTCATCTTGGAGGCGTGCTGGCCGAACACTTTCTGGATGGCTTTGATTTCTCCGAAATCTCCGAGTGGGGTGGAGGTGCCGTGGGTATTGATATAGTCTACTTCTTCGGGTTTGATGCCCGCATCCTCCAGTGCGTTGTACATCACCTGGATGATTCCCAGTCCCTCGGGATGGGGCGCTGTAATGTGATAAGCATCGGATGACATTCCGCCTCCGATGATTTCAGCGTAGATTTTTGCGCCCCGCTTCTTCGCATGTTCATATTCCTCAAGGATCAGGGCTCCGGCCCCTTCACCGAGGACAAATCCATCGCGGTCTTTATCATAGGGACGCGAAGCTGTTTCCGGAGAATCATTTCTTTCGGAAAGCGCCCTTAGCGCGTTAAAACCGCCGACACCGGCTTCACATACTGCGGCTTCAGAGCCTCCGGAGACGATCACATCAGCCTTTCCCAAACGAAGGAACGTAAATGCGTCGTATAAGGCATTGGTCGAAGATGCGCAGGCAGAAACCGTAACATAGTTCGGTCCGCGAAAGCCGTATTTAATTGAGATATGACCTGCACTGAGGTCTGGGATCATTTTAGGAATAAAGAAAGGATTGAATCGGGGCGTGCCATCACCTTTGGCGTAGCTCTTTACTTCTTCCTGAAAGGTAAGCAACCCCCCGATGCCCGAACCCCAAATCACACCAACGCGGTTCAGGTCGACTTCCTTCAGGGGAAGGTTTGAATCTTTTACAGCTTCATCAACCGCTACCATGGCGTACTGGGCAAAGGGATCCATTTTCCTGGCTTCCTTGCGGTCCATGAAATTGCCTACATCAAAGTTCTTTACTTCACACGCAAACCTGGTTTTAAACAGCGAAGCGTCAAATCGCGTAATCGGAGCAGCCCCACTGTTCCCACTTTTCAGCCCGTTCCAGTATTCCTGGAGGGTATTTCCGATGGGGGTGAGTGCACCAAGTCCCGTAACGACTACTCGCTTCAAAATCATGTTCTAAGTTGTGTGAATGTAGAAAGGCAGTTATCAATTATTTCTTAACGTTTTGCTCCAGGTAAGAGATCGCCTGGCCAACAGTTGAGATATTTTCGGCCTGATCATCAGGAATTGAAATGTTGAATTCCTTTTCGAACTCCATGATAAGTTCTACAGTATCGAGTGAATCGGCTCCGAGGTCATTGGTGAAGCTGGCCTCCGGAGTCACTTCGGATTCTTCAACGCCCAATTTCTCAATGATAATCTGTTTTACTTTTTGTGCAATTTCAGACATGTTTTTTCTGTTTAGAGATTTAAAAATCTCTGCAAAGAAAGAGATTTACATGAATATTGTCAAACTTTTTTGATCTTGCCCAAATGGCGCGAAAACGCCTGTTTTCGGTATAAAAATGAAGAAAAGCAAGTTAGTAATCGACTACGAATTTGACTTTGGCCTGTGGGGCGTTACCACTGCCGCCCGCGGTTACAGGCTGGCATGGGAGCTCAATCAGCAGCTTGGCATCCGCCTGGTAAAACAGCCGGACCTGGTCGTGGGATTCAAAAACAGCGAGGAAAGGTGCTTTTCTTTTTATGAATTCGAGACGCCGCTCAATCGATTGAAACTCTTTAAAAACAGGCCCTCCGATCAGGATACAGGAAAGTATTACCTAATACCTGAGTTTCCTCATTATGATTTTATAATTTTGGCGGCCATGGAAGAACATCCTGCCGATCAACTGGTGCACCATTTGAAATCCATACCCTCGGTGGAACTGGTAGCTTCCATACCGCTGGAGGGGCTTAAGTCAAAGTATAACTTTATCTTTTGATCCTTCATGCTTTTTGTTCAGTTTCGCAGCCATCAAATTCACGATATACACTAAACCTTATGTTTGAGAAAGCTTCCTTCAACAAAACGAAAATTGTAGCAACAGTAGGCCCTGCCTCCAATTCAAAAGATATGTTACGGGCGTTAATACGCGAAGGAGTGGATGTATTCCGGCTTAATTTTTCGCACGGCACCCACGAAGATCACTTAAAGGTCATCAAGGCTGCAAGGGAACTCAATGAAGAACTTGGTTGCACGGTATCCCTCCTGCAGGATCTGCAAGGTCCCAAAATCAGGGTTCAGGAAGTTCAGCCCGACACCATTATCGAAAGAGGCCAGGACTTCGTGATCACCACCCGCCAGCTATTGGGTAATAAGGACATCGTCAGCACTTCCTATACGTTACTGCCCAGGGATGTGAAGTATGGCGATATGATCCTTGTGGATGACGGCAAGATCGAACTGAAGGTGAAAGAAGTGCGTGAAGCTGAGGTCCTCACGGAAGTAGTGTACGGTGGCCCCTTGAAATCACGTAAAGGGATCAACCTCCCCTTTACGAAAGTGACCGCTCCCTCGCTGACGGAGAAAGACCTGCAGGATCTGGAGTTCGGTATCAAAAATAACGTGGACTGGATTGCACTCTCCTTTGTCAGGAAAGCTTCCGATATAAAAGAGCTGCGCGAGATACTCGATTCCCATCAGTCTACCTCCAGGATCGTGGCGAAAATTGAGAAACCGGAAGCCCTCAATAATATAGACGAGATCATCAGCGCGACGGATGCTGTCATGGTGGCCCGCGGCGATCTGGGCGTGGAAATATGGCTCGAAGAAGTTCCCATGGTGCAAAAGATGCTCGTCGAAAAATGTAACAAGGCGGGAAAACCGGTGATCGTTGCAACCCAGATGATGGAAAGTATGATCGATAACCCGAGGCCTACACGGGCGGAAACAAACGATGTGGCCAATGCCGTGATGGATGGCGCTGATGCGCTGATGCTTTCCGCTGAAACGGCGTCGGGCAAATATCCCCTTGAGGTGATCCGCTCGATGGTGCGGACGATCTCTTCCGTGGAGAAGAATCCGAACATTTATTTTAAATTCCGCGATGTAAATCCTGAGACTTCCGTGTTCATGAACGACAGTCTCGTACTCGCCGCATGTAAGCTGGCGAAAGACGTGGGCGCGAAGGCCATTGTCGGCATGACCTCTTCCGGATACACCGCCTTCAAAGCTTCCTCACACCGCCCGAATGCCAATATCTTTGTCTTTACTGGAAACCGGTCACTCATCAACAAGATGAATCTCGTGTGGGGATCACGTGCCTACCACTACGATAAGACCGATTCTACCGATGAAACGATCTCCGACGTTGAGCAGATGCTCAAAGCTGCAGGTCACGTGAAGTCGGGTGATATCTTTATCTTCCTGGCGAGTATGCCAATCCAGGAAAGGGCCCGCACCAACACCTTGAAAATTAATGTCGTGAAATAGTTGGGGGTCGACGGACCAAGGACCACCGTCCACGGTTAAGCGGGTGACCCGGTCATGTATCCAGGTGGTGCGCCTTCTTTCATGAGGGCGTCCCTCCGGGACTTCATCCTGTGCGTCACCATTTTACCTTCTTACCTATTTACCATTTTACCCTTTTACCTTTTACCTTTTTACCTTTTTACCTTTTTACCTTTTTATCTCTTCGCCCTAACCCCTGGCAGGCACTACCATAACAACTTCCTCCCGTTCCACTACCACGGCGCCGGCAGGATCTCCTTTTCGCTTCCTGACAAATTTTTTTGGTGTCACGATCACAGGACACAGTGACTCGTTCCTGCGCTTCGAGTTAAAGGCTGCCAGCGAGGCGGCATACCCGATCACATCCTTCGGGAAATTTTTTCCTGCCTGATATTTGACCAGCACATGCGAGCCGCTGACATCTTTCGCGTGAAGCCACAGGTCGTCCTTAAAGCTGAATTTCAGGGTAAGGGTGTCGTTGCTCTGCGCGTTCTTCCCTACCCAGATCCGATAACCCATGAAAATAAATTCGTGGTACGGCAGGGCGAGGGTTAACTTTTTGTCGTCCTCGCCGGGAGAGAATTCTGCCTTTAGCGCCCGAAGGGTTTTCAAATCACTGACTCCCTCAACCCGCTGCATCTTTTCGCGGATCGTTTGAAGCTCCTCCTGCTTTTGCCGGACAGCGCTTTCAAGCCGCTCGATCTCGATGTGCTGGTTTTTCGCTTTTCTGTAGAATACCTCGGCATTTTTTTGCGGACTTAGATCCTTCTTCAACCTGATCTCCTCCTTTCGCCCACTTTCGTAGAAGTTTTCCAGCACCACTTTTTCGGATCCTCCCTGTATCGCATGGAGGTTGGCCATGATCAGGTCGGCCCACAGACGGTAATGATCATCGGATCTCACTTCGCCGAGGCGCGCTGAATTCTTTTCGCAATAATGTTGACCCGCTTCGAATCTGGATCTAAGCGCGTTCAATAAAGCTGCCTTTTCTTTGGAGAGGGCGTAAAGGTGCGTGAAGGTGTGGTAGAATTCATTGGCCGCCGCGAGGGGCCCGGTCAAAGTATGTTTCACCATTCCCGTTTCAAGCAACGACAGGGCCGGCTTTCCTGCGATCAGGGTGATGTAGTACACCGGATCATTTAATTTCTGCAGTATTGATTGAATAGCCGACCATTGCTCTTCAGCGCTTTTGGAAAAAAATCCCTGGTCGGCGAGGTATTGCCATACAATTTTTCCGAAAGTAAAATACAGCGCTTTGAGGTTCCCGGCATGGCCCTGAAATGCGGCGAAACTCCAGTCTATCCTGCGGTCGAGTCCTTCAAGGGTCAGGTTGTGGTCAGCAGAAAGGTTCTTGCGGAAAAGATCCTTCACCGTGTGATCGTGAAAAAGTATGACGTTGGTCCTGTTGGCGTGCATCTTGAAGAGCAGGACAAGTCTATCCGAAAGAATCAGGGCAAAACTTCTTTCATTCAGAAATTGTCTGACACCCGTCACACGTGTGCCGATCAGGTCAGGAAACAGGTCAACGCTGTTCTTTCGGGCGCGCTGAAAATCCACGGGAAAAGAAAGACAACTGACATCCGGCAGCAGACTTGCCCTGATCACAAAAGATTGTTGCTGTATTTCAAAGCGAATGATCAGCTCGTCCTTGCTTTGACTGAAGCATTCCGAAATAACCGCGCCGGTTAATTTCGATCCGAGGACCGTACTGAGCTGACGTAGAAAGTAGAAATTATTATGCACGGCGTGTTGATGGTCAATGATTGCGTGATCACCGGAGTAACGAATCTGTTACCCTTGTTCTGGCGTTAACAAATTAAAGATAAATTCGCGGGCATTATCAAAGCCGCGATGATTACAAGTGTCTGCAACACGGTCGTGGGTCAATGGTGCGCAGACTGTGAACCAATTTGCAGCCCGTCAAAAGCCAACGATACATCATCGGGAAGTTCTTTCTCCACATCCGCATGAAGACCGAGCCGGTGGCTGATGTGGGTGAAATAAGTGTGGTCCGGCCGGATGGTCTCTACCATCTCCAGCGCCTGCGCGAGGTTAAAATGCGAGACGTGTTGTTCCCGCTGAAGGGCATTCAACACGAGCGTTTCAGTTCCTTTCAGTTTTTCGATAGTTTCCGGGGCAATGTAATTGGCGTCCGTGATGTAACTAAAGTTATTGATGCGGAATCCCATGACAGGCATTCTGTAGTGCATCACGGGAAGGGGTAAAACCGAGATGCCATTTACCATGAACGCATCGCCGTTGATCTCGTTGAGTCTCAGCCGGGGGATACCGGGATAATATTCTTTTGCAAACGCATAAGCATACTCGATCTTCAGTTGCTGAAGTACCTCATCGCTGCCATATACAGGCATTTCCATTTCCTGCATGAAGTTGTAGGCACGGACGTCGTCAAGTCCCGCAGTATGGTCGCGGTGGGCATGGGTGAAGATGACGGCATCAATGCGTTTCACCTGTTCGCGCAGCATTTGTTGCCTGAAGTCCGGCCCGGTATCAATGATGAAGTTCTGTTCGCCGATTTCGATCAGTATGGAGGTGCGCAGACGTTTATCGCGAAAATCGATGGAGCGGCATACCTCGCATGTGCAGCCAATCACTGGCACACCCTGTGAGGTACCGGTGCCCAGGAATGTTACTTTCAAGCCGCTTCCGATGATTGTTGGGAAAGTTCTTCGAACAGTTTTTGACTCTTTTCAGTAAAGCGGCTTGTGTCCAGCGTCACTGTGCGCAATATTTCATACAGTGCATTAATTTTACCCTCCGTGGGATAAAATTTATTCACGATGATGATTTTCTGGTCTTTCAACACACAAAATCCTGACTTAAAATTGCCCTTCTCATAACGCAGGGTGTAATCAGACTCTGCAATCAGATCTTCCAGTTTCGTTAAGAATTGCGTGGTGTACTTGATCATAGTGTTACTGTCTTCCTGGCAAAGATAACGATATTTGGGATTTATCCCTTATTCTGCCGGTGATAACCACATCCGGTCAAGTTTTTAAATTGCACCTGGCATGTCAGAAAAAAAATTAATTGTCGTCGCGGGTCCTACCGCCGTTGGAAAAACCGCTGTATCCCTCCGGTTGGCGGAGCATTTTCAGACGGCCATTGTTTCGGCGGATTCGCGACAGATCTACCGCGAGATGACCGTGGGTACTGCCAAGCCAACCACGGAGGAGCGCGGGAGGGTGACCCACTATTTTATTGATACCCATAGCGTTGGCGAAGATTATGATGCCGCCCGTTATTCCGAAGAGGCGCTTGAAACGATCCGCAGCCTTCATAAAACACACGACCAGGTGATCGTCTGCGGCGGTTCCGGTCTGTATATCCGGGCGTTGTGTGAAGGTCTTGATGAGATTCCTGCGGTTCCCGACGAGATCCGGCAGGGCCTGATGAAAAATCTCGAGGAAAAGGGCCTGGCCTGGTTGCAGCACCAAATGCTGGAAATTGATCCTGAGACTTTCGGGCAGATCGATCAGCAAAATCCCCACCGCCTCATCCGGGCGCTCGAAGTGAAGTTGTACACCGGCAAATCCATTCTCGCCTACCGTACAAACACAAAAAGAAAACATCTCTTCGAGATCGTCAAGATCGGATTGGACCTTCCACGGGAAGAACTTTATGCGCGCATTGACGAGCGGATGGATCAGATGATAGCCGATGGGTTGTTTGAGGAGGCCCATCGTCTGTATCCCTTCCGGAACTTCAACGCCCTGCAGACAGTCGGTTATCAGGAAATTTTTGGCTTTATTGAAAATGCCTATGACCTTGAAGAATGCGTGAGGTTGTTAAAGAGAAACTCGAGAAGGTACGCGAAACGCCAGCTGACCTGGTTCAGGAAAGATCCGGAGTTCACCTGGTTTAACCCCCGCGGGATCGATGCGATCATTGCGCATATTGAGCGGAAATGAATAAACAGGAGACAGGAAAGACAAATTGAATAAAGATAAGGCTGATGGGTATAATGGGTTTGTAACTTGCATAACGGACGAAGTGATCTTCAACGTGAAAGAAGAAATCCTTGAGCCCCACGCACCCGTTCACGAATGAAGATTTATTGACGATTCACGAATGAAAAAGGTTCTCATCATAACGTACTACTGGCCCCCAAGTGGTGGAAGCGGAGTTCAGCGATGGCTGAAGTTTGTAAAGTACCTGCCATCCTATCAGTGGGAGCCGCACGTATTTACACCCGAGAATCCGTCGTTTGCCATACGGGACCCTTCGCTTGAAAAAGATGTTCCCCAGGAGGCGGAGGTAATCAGGTTTCCCATCTGGGAGCCCTACGATATCTTCTTTAAAATTTCCGGATGGTTTGGACCGAAAAAACAGTCGACACCAACGGCGCTGGTGCCTTCCAGGAACAAAACTCTTTTTCAGACCATCAGCACCTGGGTCAGGGGCAATCTTTTTATTCCCGACCCGAGAAGGTTCTGGATCAAACCCTCTGTAAGTTTCTTAACAGGTTACATTCGCGACAATAATATCCAAACCATCATCACCACAGGACCACCCCACAGTATCCACCTGATTGGTTTGAAGCTGAAGCAGGAAAACCGGGGCCTTCGCTGGATTGCGGATTTCAGGGATCCGTGGTCGGAGTGGGGTATGTGGGATAGCCTGATGGTCAGTAAGCCCGTGAGGAGGATGCACAAACGTCTTGAGAGCAGGGTGCTCTCCAGCGCTGATGAGATCATTACCATTACCCCCTTCTACGTAAGGCGCTTTGAAAGTCTGGCAAGGCGCCGTGTGCGCCTTTTGACCAACGGGTTCGATGAAGAAGACTTCAGCCAAATGGTTTATTCAAAATCAGACAGGTTTCTCATCCGTCATGTGGGAATCATCAATGAAAAGTGTGACCCCAGACCGTTCATGAGGGCTTTGAAAAATGAGATCGCGTCGGACGCGGATTTTGCCCGGGATGTGGCCATGGAGTTTGTCGGTGAAGTGCATCCGGACTTCCGGCGCTATGTGTCAGAGAATATGGTGTTGGCACAAGTGACGCGTTTTCCGGGAGCAATCCCGCATGATCAACTTATCGCATTGTATGGATCGTCTTCCTTGTTGCTGCTGATCCTCACCGGATACAAAGATGGAGAAGGTTTTCTGCCGGGGAAGTTATTTGAATACTTTGCCACCGGCCTGCCCGTATTGGGTGTTGGCCCCGCAGCCGGAGACGCTGGAGTGTTGCTTCAAGAAACAGGGGCGGGTGTAATGGTTGAATCCGGTGATGAAGCAGGAATGAGAAAGTCTTTGCGGGACGCTTACGCGCATTGGAGAGCAAATGAAAAGCCCGTGGTAAAGCGAAGTCAGGTTGAGCGTTTTTCACGGCGGGCGCTTACCGGGCAACTCGCGGATATCCTATCGGGGAGCGGAAGGTAGCAGGTACCCCATTTCCAGCGCTTTGCTGACAAGATTGGCGGCGTTGTTTACATTCAGCTTGCGCATCATATTCCGGCGATGGGTTTTGACTGTCAGGTTTGAGATCTTCAGACGGAAGGCGATCTGCTCACTGGTCTTGCCGGCGGCAATCAATTGAAGGATCTCGTGTTCCCGTGCGGAAAAAGGAGACTCAATTTTCGGCGTTCCGATCGTCTCGGTGAAAATTTTTTCGCCGCGGCAGGCTTTGAGGAGCGAATCGATCAGCTGCGCACTACCCATCGATTTGTTGATATAACCGTTCGCGCCAAGAAGATAGGCTTCCTGGGCGAAGACGTTCTCTTCATGCATGCTGAGTACGACAATCGTGCAATGGGGGTTATTCAGCCGGATCCTTTTGATGGTGTCGAATCCGTTGATCAGGGGCATTTCCACATCGATCACGAGGAGGTCAAAATCAATTGAATGGACCTGTTCGAGAAGAGATTGTCCGTTATAGGCCTTAAGGACCACTTCAAATGTGCCGGTTTCTGCGAGGACCCGTTCGAGTCCGTCGCAGAAAAGTCTGTGATCGTCTGCCAATATTGTTTTAATCATGCGGTTTCCCGGATAGTGTTCAAAGGGATGTCTATGGTGTAGGATACGCCGTGGGCACCCGAGTCGAATTTCAAAGTGCCGTTCATGGATTGGATACGTGACTCGATGTTGTCCAGCCCCAACCCGCCCCGGAAGGTATCATGGCCAAATCCAACGCCATCGTCTTCATAAACAATGTTCAGTATGTCTTCAAAGGAGTTTATATGAATTGTGATGTGTTTTGCCTGAGCGTGCTTGATTGAATTCGTGATCAGTTCCTGCACGATGCGGAATACCATGATGTTGAATTCATAGTTCTTGATCTCGCGGCCGAACAGCTGTAGTGAAATTCCGGGCGCGAGTGAATTCTTTAGTTTGGAGACATAGTTTTGCAGTGCGGTGAAGAGGCCGTACCGGTCGAGGCTGGGCGGGGTTAAACCGTAAATGATGCCCTTCAGCTCGCGTAGCGCGATCTGGAATTGTTCTTCGATGTCCGCAGCCTGGGGGTCGCGATGGTTTTGCAATAGTTGATTGACCATTAATTTTATGGCGGTGAGGTTCGTGCCCACGCCATCATGCAGTTCGCGGGCAATGCGGTTGCGCTCTCTTTCGAGGGTTTCGATTTCAGATTGTATGAGCTTTTGCTGGTGTGAGTTGATGATGCTCAGATAATGATTTTTTTGAGTGTAGATGGATTGCCGGTAGCGGAAATAGGCGTAGGCGAGAAGAACGATAAAAACTAGCGCCCCGGCCAGCGTGTACCATTTGAGCCACCAGGGTGAATCGATGGTAAATGGTAATGTTTCCGAGGTGGTATTCCAGGAGACATTGTCAGCGGAATACTCAAGTTCAAAATGATAGTCGCCCGGCGCCAGGGACAGGAATTGTAATGATCGCTCGGAGGTTGTGATCCAGTCGCTTTCATCGGAGATTCTGTAACGAAGGAAGATATCCTGGTTTGCAAACGAGATATAGCCGAACGTATAAGTCAGGTGGTTTTTATCATACGGAAGCGTGATCGTTTTTAAAGAGAGTCTTTTTCTGCCTTCGAGGGTGTCTGTACCCGCAATTATTTTCTTGGTGTAAAAGTTCGGTCTGTTCGCGGGGGATCCCACGATCGATTCAGGAATAACCGAGAATCCATTATCAGCAAATGCCCAGATCGATCCTTTGACGGGTAAAACCTGATTTATTTTGTCGCTTACGAGGCCAGTCCTTTTCGATATCTGGTAAAAGCTGACTTCGTTTTTCAACATTTTGCCAATGTTCAATGCAATCAAACCTTTTTCTGTGCCGATCCAAAGATTTGAGTCTGTTTTTGAAAGACAGTATATATTGTTTGCAAGAAACTGGTGCTCCGTATCGAATTGCCTGTATGTTCCGTTTTTTTTACTAACCATCAGGAGTCCGTTCCCCTGTGTAGCTAGGACAAGCGTTGAGTCATTAATGGATTCAATCTGTGTGATCTTGTATTCTGTGAAAGCGGGCGGGGCTTCAAGGAAGTTCATCAGAGTGTCGCGTACATGAAGCCCGGTTCTTCCGGCCAGGTAGAGGAGGGAATCATCCACGAGCATTGCCCGGTAATTGATACTTCGTGTCATCCATTTTACCATCTTTCCATCCCTGTCGTAATGGGTGACCCTGATACCACCATATGACCAGATCGAATGGTCCGGCCCCTCGGAAAAGGAGGTGGCAATATGACCTGGATGCAGATTTCTTATTTTAAAGGCGGGGCTGTAGCGAATGATGTCCATTCCCGCCGAAACCCAGATATTCCTGGAATTGTCTTTAAAAAGCGCATAAACCTCGTCCTTATAACTTTTTGCACTTAGTTTCTTCCGGGTGTCAGCGTTGAAGAAGATAAGATTTCCAGTCTGATCTCCGGCCAGCACAGTATCTGTCAATGATAAAACAGCCTTTATCCTCGAGTTCGTAGGTAATATGTAATTTTCAATAGCAAAAGTCGGAACATGGTATACCCCTGACTCAAGCGTGCTGAACCAATATCCTGAAGCTGTATCGTGAAATACCTTTGTGACCGATTTATGCTTCAAAAATTCTGGAGACCATCTCGTTTTTGAGTCAATGTGCTTCTCAACGCCAGCATTCAGATAACCGATCCACAAATGATTGTCGTTGTCGCGGGAGAGGCTGATAATCGGTTGCTTCGCTGTTAATATCTTGTTGACGATCCTGTTCTTATATTCAAAGAGGTCTTTGTAAATAGACACATAAATCCTGTTACCACAGGCAACGGCATTGAAGAATTTGAATTCAGTAGTATCCGTTACTTGAACGGGAAATGATTGATCATCGATGACAATGTTCTGAATGGCATGTCTGATATCGCTGCCCTGTAATACATTGCCATCGACCACTTTGACAAAGGAAGATCGCGGAGGTGCCTCGTAGGTATGGGTCTGGCCATTTTTGTCTATCTTACCATATACGTGCGCCAGGCTGAACCAAAGCTCATCGGTCCTGCTGTCATAAGCGTAATTGAAGAAAGGATACTGGCCCGTTTTACTCAATTGATTGTTGTGCGGGTACGTTTCAATTTTACCGTCCTCGACATAGCATAACCTTCCGGAGAAAGTTCTGAGCCATATACGGCCGCGATCATCCTCAAAAAAACCAAAGACCACTGGATCTGTTAATCCATCCTTGACATGATACGAAACGAACTCATTACCATCATACCTTGAAATTCCGTTGTCAGTAGCAAACCACAGAAATCCCTTTTTATCCCTGAATACTTCGTAAACTTCAGAACTCGGTAATCCTTCGGGAACGGAAAAATGATAGATAGTGTGAAACTGTGCTGTCGACGGGAGGGAAAGGCTTAGTAATATAAACAGCAAGGGTCTAATCATAACAACGTAAATCACTGAAAGGGTCTCGTTCCGGGCAGGGTCAGGCGTTTCAATTCATGGAGTCGGGAATGCTGTTTTTCGGAATTAGTTTTTTTTACCATAGGATAACTGTCTGACCGTCAAAATGTTCTTGAAGGACAATACTTCAAAAGTAGTAGGAAACGGCAGGTAAGGAGTTTTCATCAATTAATTTTTTATGCTCTGGGAAAACCTCCAACTTGCACCACCCTCTAAAGATGTGCAAGATCCTCTCTATCTTCACTGAAAGCTACAATCCTACCAGGTTGTAGTTTTTTTATTTTTCAACCTACCATATTTTTAATAAAATAAAAAGCGTGACGTCGTCACCGCGTCATGGACTTTTTATGGACGTATCTCTCGGAAGAAATGGAAGTGTCCTTTGTAGGGAATAGGCAGCGTTCGTGCTACAAATAAAGGTGCGTGGGCCGGTTTCGTCCCGGAATATCTACACGCGGTTGATTTAGTGAAAGCAGGGAGCACGACCGGCATCTTGCCCATTTGTTTTTCTCGCCGTATATCACGATCGGTCTATGGCTTTCTGTGGTAATCCTATTCAGGTTCAAGGTATCCGGAACACCCAGCGACTTTTTTGAAACTTGGCCTGAATTCATTAAAAGTGTCTATTTTGGTGCTTTATTGAAGGATTGATGCGGATAAGCAAAACCTTTTTGAAGAGTTCCCTGATTTACACCGTGGCAGGGACATTGCCGATGGCAAGTGCGATCCTTCTCCTTCCTTTCTATGTGGCATATCTCTCCACTAGCGATTTTGGTGCCCTGTCCATCTACCTGGCGTTTTCATTACTGATCCAGATACTGACGACGTATAGCTTTGACACTTCCCTTTATATCCATTTTCATGAATTCAAGAGCGACAGGCCGAAACTGTCTTCATTTGTCAGTTCTGCGTTTGTGCTGATGTTTGGCATCGGGGTCGCTGTCGGCGTAGTTTTCATGGTTTTTGGTGACCTTTTGTTCAGGAATGTATTCAACGAAGAGGCAATTTCATTTCATCCATATGGATTGCTTGCCGCCTTGACTGGAATGTTTCAGGCGTTCTTTAAGGTCCACAGCAATCTGTTGCAAAGCAGGGAAAAGCCCCAGGTTTACTTGTGGTCCAGCCTCTTCTCCTTTGCCTTAATTGCATTGTTCTCTATTGCCGGCCTGTACCTGTATCCCAACACGCTGATTGGCCCGGTGGGTGGAAGACTGGTGGCCTCAGTTTTTGCGGGAGGCTGGGCTCTGACGCGGATCTTTCGCGAATTCGGTATCCATTTCAATTACGCCATGCTGCGCACCTCATTTAGCTTCAACTTTTACACGTTCCTGTATCAAGTGCTTCAATGGGTGATAAACTACTTTGACAGGATCCTCATGGTTTTCTTTCTGGCCCTTTCAGAGGTCGGAGTCTATGACTTTGGGGTCAAATGCATGTTGATAATCGAATTCTTGCTGAACGGACTCCACAGTGCCTTTTACCCGAAAGTTGTTAGTGTATTGATGGCGCAGGAAACGAAGGGATCTTCCCCCGAAGTCAATCGTTATTATCATGGCTACACCTCAGTGAATCTGCTGTTGATTTGCTCGTGCATCCTTGTTTTTCCATGGATCATAGGAACTTTTGTCAACAAAGCCAGTTACCTCGAATCGATTGAATATTTCCCATTCATTGCCCTTATCTATGTTTTTCGCTCGATGCGACAGTTTTTCCTGGCGCCCTATGGTATATTGAAATATACGAAGCCGCTTCCATGGATTTATCTTTTCGTGTCGGGTATAAAAATTTTAATCATCATCCTGGTTGTAAAAAGGTTCGGTATATACGGGGTTAT
>JBARAD010000084.1:0-10314 GCA_049791675.1 Chryseosolibacter sp. | reverse complement strand
TGGGGCAAACTGTTTACGCTCTCCATTTAACCCTGGGTTGAAACCCAGGGCTAATCAAATTGAACCCCTTCAGGGTTTTGATAATCGGATAACATGACAGAGTAGGACTAATTCCTAATTCCCGATTCCTAATGCCTAATTCCCAATGAATGACCGATGCCCCATCACTGACTAATGACTGATTTACTGATGACTGATTTACTGATTTACTGATGACTAATTTACTGATGACTAATTTACTGATGACTGATTTACTGATGACTGATGACTGTTCCGTAACTTTGCCCTGAAAGGCGGCTTGCGGATGAAAAAAATATTCTTCCTGATCCTGATTGGTCTGACTGCGCTTCTGTCACATCACAGAAGTTTTGCGCAACGCCTTGTGCCGCTGAATGACGACATCCCCCAATATATTTTTTCGTTCCAGGAGATAGAATTTCTCGAGGACCGGAATGGCGAGCTGACAATCGGCGAGGTGAGCGCTCCGGAATTTTCAGGCCGTTTCTCCCCGAGTCCAACTTTCAGTCCCGAAAATTACAATCGCGGCGCCGCTTACTGGTATCGCATCCGCGTGGACCACACGTACAAGAGCAGACACGCGTGGCAGCTGGAGTTCTTCGACCAGACCATCGACCGGATCGACTTCTATATCCCCGACCAGGACGGTGGATTCTCAAAGCAGTCCTTTGGCGACAATTTCGTTTTCGCTGAACGACCGCTGCACCACAAGAACTTCTTCGTCAAACTGCCCCGGGATCTCACGGGAGCGCATACGTATTATTTCAAAGTAAGATCCCGACAGCAGGCCAATATCCTGATCGTCCTCCGCACGTCCGAGTTCTTCATCAACTATGCCCTCGACGAGTACTTCTTCTTCGGCATCTTCTATGGGATGATCCTTGTGTTTTGCTTTTACAACCTGCTCATGTTTGCCGCGGTTCGCGAACGGCACTATCTGTATTATATCCTGTACCTGCTGAGCATTGGTCTCTATGAAATGAGCGCCGATGGCATTGCTTATCAATATCTTTGGCCGACTGCCGTCGCGTGGAATCAGCATGCTGCAGGCCTTATGCTGTATCTCGCCTCCACCTTTGCCCTCCTGTTTGCCGCATCCATCCTGAATCTCCGGAGACAACACCCCGGACTGTTAAGACTCATCGTCGCCGCGTTCGCTTTTCGCACCGTGTTTCTACTCCTCAGTCTCACGATCGCCGCAGAATGGTTCAGGTTCCGGTTCATCGAAGTGATTCCCTTCGGCGCCGCTTTCTACGCCGCCCTCTACTGCCGGCTGAAGGGCTACAGACCCGCGCGTTTCATGGTCGTGGGTTATTCATTCCTGTTTCTGGGAATCGTGATCAAGCTGATCCAGTACCTCGATATCAACTGGCTGCCGCTGGGCGGATTGACCCACTACAGCCTGGGTTTCGGTTTTATCATGGAGATGATGTTCCTCTCCTTCGCCAATAGCGACAAGATCCGCGTGATGCGCATTGAAAAAGAGAAAGCCAGGCAGAATACCATTGAACAATTACAGATCAATGAGGAATTGAAAGATTCATTGAATCAGCAACTTGAAGACCAGGTAAAGCTGAAGACACGTGAGCTTGTTGAGAAATCGGATTTTATTGAGCAGCAGAACCGGCAGCTGGCCCAGGCAAATCGGCAGCTGGCCCGCCAGGCGGAAGAGATTGTGGCGATGAATGCGCTGCTGGCCCAGGATAATATTCAATTGAAACATGATGTTGAGGTCGTAACAGAGGCCCGGATCCTTTCGAAGGAGGTGGACTTTGAAGAATTCAGCGCCATGTATCCTGACGATGAAAGCTGTCTGAAGTTCCTGGCGAACATCAAATGGCAGGCAGGTTTTGCCTGCTCCAAATGCGGTCATACCAATTTCAGCGAGGGCCGGAGCCCCTATAGCAGGCGTTGTACGAAGTGCGGTTATGATGAATCAGTTACGGCCTGCACCCTGCTGCAGAATACCCGTCTTCCCATCAACAAGGCTTTTTACATGATCTTCCTGGTGTATGCGGCCAAGGGAAATATTTCCTCTCACAGGCTTTCCTCCATTCTTCATATCCGTCAGAGCACCTGCTGGGCCTACAGTTCCAAGATCAAGAAGGCGATGAAGGAGAGGAACAGGAACGGCGCCGTCAGACATGCGGGCTGGGATTCCATCCTGTTGGTACACGAAACCGTGGTCTGATCCGCGTCCCGCACGCCACGGGATTTCGCGGTCTTTTTCCGACGTTGATGCGCACAATTACAATTTTTGTCGTCTCAAATGGAATCGTTTGCGTTTAAAAACATGCGTATCAACCGTTTCCGGACCATCCTTTCCCATACCTGGGTATCACTTGAAAATCAGCGCCCAAGCTCCTCGGAGGGCTTGCGCCTGAAGCGTATCAACGTTTTATAAGTATCTTTTAATCAATTAGTTATGTTGTGTTTTTAAGGTATCATTTGCACATTTGAGCAGTTGAATTAACAATTTAAAATCTATGAAAATGATTTTACGGATTATGATGGGTGTGGTTCTGTGTTGCTCGTTTTTACAGGGCAGGTCACAGAATGCATTGATCTCGGGCACAGTCACTGTCGAAAATGGTGAAACGCTGCCAGGAGTGAATGTGCTACTGAAGGGTTCCAACACGGGAACCATTACAGATGCCGAGGGCAGATACAGCATCAATGCACCGGCGGATGGGACCTTGGTCTTTTCGTTTATCGGGTACAAAATCCAGGAAATAAGCATTAATGACCGCACCGTTGTCGATGTGGTGATGGAAGAAGACATCACCACCCTTGAGCAGGTGGTGGTCGTCGGTTATGGTACCCAGGAGAAAAAGGATATCACCGGAGCAGTGGCGGTCATTGACGAAGAAGCGTTTGAGTCACGTCCCAACAGTCAGTTTGGTAATCTGATCCAGGGAAAAACAGCTGGCGTTCAGGTTATCTCACCTTCCGGCAAACCGTCTGCAGGTTTCAGCCTGCGGGTACGTGGAACGAGTTCCATTGCCGGAAGCAGCGAGCCGCTGTATGTTGTTGATGGAGTTCCATCGTCTGATACACGCACCATCAACCCTGCCGATATTGAAAGCATTACCGTTTTGAAGGATGCCTCTTCTGCAGCGATCTATGGAACTCAGGGTGCCAATGGGGTCGTGTTGATCACGACAAAAAAAGGAACCAGCGCCGTCCCCAAACTGGAATTCAGTGCATATGCCGGTTTCTCCAGTGTCTGGAAAACACTCAAAGTGTTGAACAGCGAACAATTCCGGGATCTCATGACGGAAATGGGACAGACAACCGACTGGAGCCAGTACACCGAAAACACCGACTGGCAAAATAAGATTTTCCAGAACGGAAGATCCCAGAATTATCAGGTTGCGGTTTCCGGAAAACATGACAAAACCACTTACTATGTCTCCGGCGGGTGGACTCAGCAGATTGGCGCCGTGCGCAGCGCGGAGATGGACCGCTATAATTTTAAGGTAAACCTGGATCAAAAACTCAATGACTGGTTAAGCGTGGGCACCAATCTCAGTTACATGCGATACCACGACGTGGATGTGAGTGATAATACGAGTGTAAACAGTGGTGGCGTTATCCTCGGTATGCTGTCCACACCGCCGAACATCGGTGTCTTCAGACCTGACGGAACCTATACCAGTAATCCCTTTCAGGATTGGGAGAATCCGCTTGCAAGCACCGATGCCGCTGATCGCGGATATAAAAACCAGCGATTGCTCGGCAATGTATATGCAGAGATCAATATCCTCCCCGAGCTGAAATTCAGAAGTAACCTCGGGATCGATTACCAGTTCGGCATGTATGATTTCTTCCTCGATCCGTTCAAGACGAGTTACGGACGCGCCACACAGGGCAGGGGCATCAATTCAACCAACCTCACCAACTATCAGATCATCGATAATACTTTGTTTTATGAGAAGCAATCGGGAGACCATCACTTTTCCGTGCTGGCGGGCGTCGTAGCCCAGAAGTACCGTTGGGAAAATAGCCGCGTGGAGAAAACAGGATTTTCCGGCAATGCGGTTCCGACCACCAATGCAGGATCGGTGATCGTTTCAGCCGGAAATGATAAAGCGGAGAAATCCAATGCATCGTTCATCAGCCGTGTGACCTATGATTACAGGGGAAAATATTTGCTGACGGCAAACTTCCGCAGGGATGGATCCTCCGCGTTTGGTCCCAACACGCGCTGGGGTAATTTCCCTTCCGTATCCGTTGGCTGGAGGATATCCGACGAAACTTTCTTTGAGAACGTCGGCTTTACGGATGACGTCAAACTGCGCGTAGGTTATGGGTTAGTCGGCAACGACCTTGGCCAGTACGCGTATTTGGGGAGGGTGGCATCCGGGGCCAACTATCCCATCGGCGGTGTTATCCTGCCGGGAACCTATCCTGAATCCATTCAGAACAATGACCTGCAATGGGAAACCACCGAACAAACCAACGTCGGATTGGACATCGCACTCCTGAACTCACGCGTGCAGCTTTCTGCCGACGCCTATCTCAAAAAAACGTCAAACCTGCTGTTGTATGTTCCTCTGCCGCGCTCTACCGGTTATGATGTGGGCGTCCAGAACGTGGGTGATATCGAAAACAAAGGTCTCGAATTCCAGATCACTTCCCACAATCTCGTCAACGATCTGACGTGGCAAACTGATTTTAATATTTCCTTTAACCGCAACAAAGTGATCAACATACTTGGACAAAAATATGTTGGCGGATCCATTGCAGGCAGAGGGGAGCCTAACTACACAGTTGAAGGCGAGCCTTTGGGATTGTTCTATGGATACATTGCCGGAAGCGTTGACCCCGCAACGGGGATGCTATACTACATTGACAGAAACGGTGAAAGCACGTTTGCTCCCGCACCTGAAGACCGCACGTTTATCGGCAATCCCAACCCGGATTTCATCTATGGTATGACCAATACGCTTGGATACAAAAACTTCGCACTAAGCATTTTCGTCCAGGGATCGCAGGGTAATGATATTTTCAATGCCACACGCATTGAAACCGAGGGGATGACCGACTACAAGAACCAGTCGCACGCGGTGGTAAACCGTTGGAGAGCTCCCGGCGATGTGACTGACATCCCAAGGGCGGTTCCCAACGATAACCGGAATTCACTCATATCGACACGCTTTGTGGAGGATGGCTCCTACCTGAGGTTTAAAGCCATCACCCTGAGCTACAACCTGCCGGGTTCATTGCTCGCGAAAGCCCGCATCAACAATGCGAAGTTCTATGTAACAGGCGAAAACCTTTTCACCATTACAAACTACAAGGGGTTTGATCCGGAAGTAAGCGCATTTGGCTTAAGCGATGATAATACAATGAAAAATATTGCGTTGGGTGTTGACTTCGGAACCTATCCGCAAACACGCAACCTCATCTTTGGCGTGAACCTTTCTTTTTAATGGATGTTAAGAACAGCCCAAACAATGAATATATGAAAATCAAGATATCACTACTGATCTTAAGTCTGGCTGCCATCCTTCCTTCATGTGATGACTACCTCGACTTAAAGCCATTGTCTGTTACGACAACCGATAATGCGTATAATACGGCAAACGATGCTGAGGCAGCGCTGGTGGGTGCGTATGATTCCTTCTCCCAGGAATATTACATCTGGGATAATATCCTTTTCAACGACGTGATTTCTGACAACTACTATGCAGGTGGTGACAACGCCGAGATATACGCGATCGAAGACCTGACAATCACCCCGACCAACAGCAGGTTGTGGAATAACTGGAGTCAGATATACAATGCGATCTCAAAGGCGAACATTGTATTGCAGAAAGTACCCGGGATCGTCGATCCGCAGCTTGATCTGACCGGACGCCGGAACCAGATCCTTGGTGAAGCCTCTTTCTTGAGGGCCTATCATTATTTTCAGCTGGCGAAAATGTGGGGTGGTGTCCCGTTGATCACGGAACCTGTGAGTTCCACCGACCCCTCGGAAACGCAGGTAGCACGGGCTACCATTGAAGAAGTTTATGCACAGATCATTGCCGACCTGGAATTTGCCGCCGCGAATCTTCCGGATATCTATTCGGACGATGCCAGCGTCAACAAGGCCCGGGCGGCTAAAGGTGCAGCCAATGCGTTGCTCGCAAAAGTATATGCCCAGGCCCCCGCACCCGACTACAACAAAGTACTGGAATATGCGAATGCCGTCATTAACAGTCCTGCCGGATACACTTTGCTGGATAATTACAACGACCTGTGGGATGGCAATCATTACAACAATGCTGAGTCGATTCTGGAGGTGCAGTTTGTCGGAGGTACAGAAGCCAACTGGGGCCCGCAGCTTTTATTACCGCCTTCCCTCAGCGGCGACACATGGCGAAAATTTGTTGTGCCTTCCCAGGACCTGGTAAAAGCTTTTGATGACGAAGGCGATGTCGTACGGAAGAATGCCTCCATACTTTTTGAAACAGCACCATGGTCGGATGAATTCTGGTCTGTGGAAGTCGGTGGCAACATTCCTTTCGCCTATAAATGGAAGAGTGCCAACGGCTGGGCTAGTACAAATCGTCAATATCTGCTGCGACTGGGCGATATCATCCTGTTGAAAGCGGAAGCCCTTAACGCGCTGGGGCGCACAGAAGAAGCGCGCGCCGAAATCGACATGATCCGCGACAGGGCAGGACTGGTTCCTACGCCGGCGACAAATCAGAATGAGATGAGAACCGCTATTCTGAATGAGCGGAGACTTGAGCTCGCACAGGAGGCCCAGCGGTGGGACGATCTCCGACGGTACGGCGTGGCGGTCGAGGTCATGAATAGCCTGAACGAAATCGATCTCAGGACCAATACACTCAAGAATTATAACATGGCGCCTGAAGAAGTATGGCTGCCGATACCGCAATCAGAGCGTAACCGCAATCCGCAGTTAGGACAGAACCCGGGGTACAATTGATCACCTTAAGCAATGAATAAAATGAAAAACATTAATATCTGGTTGTTTGCATTCATCGGGGTGGCCATTGGATGGGCCTGTGAAGAAAAAGATAATTTGGATCCGGTGGGGAACTGGGAGATCAGCCCACCTGCGCCCTCCAGTCCATCGGACAATGCAACGGTCACCCTGGACGAAAATGAACCCGCTGCGGCCGTAACTTTCGAATGGCAGCCTGCTACGACCACCAACCGTTTTGGTGTCGACTACACTTTCCTGCTCGTGCCTGCTGGGAGCGATGATTTTGACAATCCTTTGCTGCAAATCACCCCGGGAAATGCAGGAAGGGAATTATTTGTTTCTCCGACGGCGGAAGAGATCGATTACGCACTGTGGGCAGCCTGTTATGCCGCGGGCAGTACGGTGGATCTGGAATGGGTAGTGATCGGAAAAGCCATCGATACGGAAGCCGCAGCCACGCAGGGTGTTTCCATCAAGCGATTCGAAACGGACCGCATGCCGGCAACATTATATGTCTATGGCTCCGGCGCGGAGGCGGGCGAAGATGCGTCGAGCGCAACGCCTATGCGCGCGCTGCAGGACGCAGACGGAAATACCACAGGTGTTTTTGAAGTCTATACGACGCTGACTGCAGGGGGGACTTATAACTTCCGGGACCAGGCAAACATGCGCTCGCGATTATACGGCGGCGCCGATGGGACACTGGCAGGCTGTGGGCCCGCCATTACGGCTCCTGAAACGGGCCAGTACAGAATTACTGTGGATCTCGTGAATAATACTTATGAACTTCTGAAGATCGACCGCTGGAGCATGGTCGGCGATGCGGTCGAAGGCGGATGGGGCGGAGATGTCCCGCTGGCCTACAAAGGTAATGGTGTCTGGGAAAGCGACATCGCATTCTATCAGCCGTATGAAGGTGCCGGATTTATTTTCAGGGCCAACGGAGACTGGGGATATCTTCTGAAACGCGTTGTGGGTACTGCAACCGGTGATAACAAAGGAGGTAACCTGATCATGGAATCCGAAGGAAATACCGTCGGTGTGGCTTTCGAAGATATTCCCGGGACGCTGGGACTGCATACAGTCACACTGGACTTGAATGCAGAAGGTGGATATACGTACTCACTTGTTGAAGTAGAAGACGAGGGACCGGTGCAGGCGATCATCGGTCAAACGAATTCTCCTGACAGCGATGCGGTCTCCGGCTACTTTGATGTCAATGACATGGACACGCCTGTCTCGGTGTACCTGCTCTCGGGAGGTGATGTTGTCGCGGAATTCGTGAAGAACGGCGATGTCTTTAGTTCAGGAAAATACCTGGCCCTCGAAGCGAACAAGACCTATTCTCTCAACACGGCCAGCGATGGATCAGGTGATGAGATCGTTTCCGGGGATATTTCCGTTGCCAGGGACCAGGCTTACACCATCACCATCGATCTTGCGGCAGGTAAACTGACATGGAAATACTACAATATAAAGTTGTTCCATTGGGACGAAGCAGGAGGGGGTTGGGACACCCGCCAGGAATTACTGATGACCTATACGCATCCCTATAAATTCGAGGTGACAGGCACGCTCAATGCAGGCTTCCACTCGAAGTTCATTTCTCCCTGGGATATTCAATTCGGCACCAATGGCACCGCGTTGAGCGGAACCATGACGAATGGTGGCGATAACTATACAGGCATTGTTCAGAACGGAACTTACAAGGCCGACATTGTGGTGTCTGATGACTATGAAACGGCTGACTACAGCTTTGTAAAACAATAACTTCAAACTAAACTACTCAGGATGATATGGTTCGTCATATCGTTCTGAGTTTTATTTTTTTTCCATGAAACGAACTCACACTGATAAATCATTGATCCGGAACGGTTTTTCCCTGCTGATTTCCTCCTTTCTGTTGTCCGCATGTGGTACATTATCTCAGGATCATACCGAGACGAGTAGCGACGATGTATCCTTCTGGCTTACAACAGGTGATCGAACATCCTTGCTGAAGGAGGTAGATGGCGTATCCTTTACAAATGAGACAAATATCCCGGCCGTTATCGAAATCGACACTGCCCGGAAATTCCAAACCATCGACGGCTTCGGCTATGCGCTCACAGGTGGCAGCGCCGACCTGATCAATCAAAAACTCGATGCGGCACAACGCGCCGCCCTTCTCAAAGAACTTTTTCTCACGGATGGAAGCAACATTGGCATCAGCTATCTCCGCGTCAGCATCGGCGCCTCTGATCTTGATGATCATGTCTTCTCGTACTGTGATCTCCCACCGGGAAAAACGGATCCTGAATTGAAAAATTTCACGCTCAAAGAAGACAAGGAAAATCTCATCCCGGTGCTGAAAGAGATACTGGCACTCAATCCCGAAATCAAGATCATGGGAAGTCCCTGGTCAGCACCGGTGTGGATGAAAACCAATAATCTTCCGAAAGCAGGAAGCCTGAAACCGGAATTCTACGACGCGTATGCGCTGTATTTTGTCAGATATATTCAGGAGATGGCCAACGAAGGAATCAACATCGACGCCATCACCCTGCAGAATGAACCGGAAAATCCGCACAATACGCCCAGCATGCTCATGACAGCTGAAGAGCAAGCCGCTTTCGTCAGGAACAGCCTGGGGCCGGCGTTTGAGAAAGCAGGTATCAAAACAAAGATCGTGGTATTCGACCACAACTGTGACCATCCCGAATATCCCATCGCCATCCTCAATGATCAGGAAGCAAGAAAATATGTCGACGGCTCGGCGTTTCACCTCTACATCGGAGAAATTGACGCCATGTCAAAGGTACATGAGGCACATCCGGACAAGAGCCTTTACTTCACCGAACAGTGGACTTCCGGTGAAGGTGAATTCCACGGCGACCTGCGGTGGCATGTCAAGAATCTTATCGTAGGGGCCACACGCAACTGGAGCAGGAATGTGCTCGAATGGAACCTTGCAGCGGATCCCAGTTTCGATCCGCATACCGATGACGGCGGTTGTACCATGTGCATGGGAGCGCTCACGATCGGCGATTCGGTCACGCGAAATGTATCGTATTACATCATCGCACACGCTTCGAAATTTGTCCCGCCAGGATCTGTAAGAGTCGCCTCCAACATCACTGAAGGTTTGCACAATGTTGCCTTTGTCACTCCCGATGGAAAAAAAGTTCTTGTTGTGGTCAACGACAATGATTCGACGAAGCAGTTCGTTATTAAATCCGGGACCAGGTTCGCAGCGTCAACATTACCGGCAGGGGCGGTGGGGACGTTTGTGTGGGAGTAGTTTTTTTTAAAAGTTTAAGAAGTTTAAGAAGTTTTAAAAGTTAAAGGAAGTGAGAATTCTAAAATGCTGCGTC
>JBARAD010000083.1:0-20747 GCA_049791675.1 Chryseosolibacter sp. | reverse complement strand
AGAGCAGTTAAGCCCGCCAGCGCTGATGGTACTAGGATAACACCCGGGAGAGTAAGTCGTTGCCTATCTTTTATTTTGAAAAGCCTCGTGGAAACACGGGGCTTTTTTTTTGCTATTCAGTCCACAGTCCACAGTCCACAGCAAATAGGGTGAAGTGGAACGGGAAAACTCAACTCAGGATCATCAATAATTGACCACGCTACGAATTTACTCCACTCTTCTGTGGTCCGTCGAACGTGGACCGTGGACCTTTTGTGCGTATCTTGTCGAAAATCTGGAGCATACAATTGAAAAGCACTCCATTACTTCTTACCCTCGGCGTCATCATCCTGCTGGCAGGTGGATACTATCTCTATGAAAATGTGCTGAACAAGGAACCGCTCCGCCCCTGGGAGCTCGTTCCTTCCGAAACTATCTTCGTATATGAAAAGGATATCTGTCAATCCTGCATCGACGAGATGCAGAACAGCACCCTTTGGGAGATCCTCTCACGTGCAGCCTTTTACTCCAAACCGACCGACTCATTGCGCGCAAAAGTCAACGCCATGGTCGCCGGAGGAAAAGACTTGCTCGTCTCAGCACACATTACCCGCAAGGACGATTTCGATTTTGTTTATTACCTGTCAGGGGTGCGGAATCTCGAGGAGGAATTGTTGCGCTTTCCGCTTCCGAAAAACTACCGGTACTCGGCGAGAGAGCTTAACGAGGTAAAGATCCATGAACTGACGTTGAACAAGCAAACTTTTTCATGGGTCGTGATCCGTGATGTCTGGATCGGAAGCTTTACTCCATTTCTGATCGAAGACGTCATCCGCACCTATAACGGCAAGGCTAATTTTAACAAAGCCAATCCTGAAGTGCGGAAACTTCCCCGTATCAGTGGAGACGCAGGCAACCTGTATGTTCAACTGCAAAATTTTTCGGAATGGTTTTCCATTTTTATTTCTGGCAATGAAAAAGCCTTTCCCCTCGGGAAATCTTCGCTTCTTGATATCAAATCATTTGAGAACAATCTGGTGCTGAATGGGTTCAGCCTCGACAGCCAGGCGTACTCCGACTATTTTCTTTCGATATTCCGCAACCAGACTCCGGTTTCCTTCAGTTTAAAGAACCAGGTACCGAACCGCGCCATCATGTTTTCAAGCTTTGGGATTAACGATGGGGAGAATTTCAGAACTGCATTGGAGGGTTTTGTCAAGGCACATAAACCCCAACTCGGAGATTCACTCAACAAAATCTCCGCCGGTCTTGGGTTTCAATGGAAAGACCTCTATCGCGAAGTGACCAATGAAATAGGTGTTTGCCTTCTCGAAGGAATAGAAAGCCAACGCCTTGCAAAAATATTGATGATCGAAACGAAAGCACCTGATTTGTGGATCAGGCACCTGGATGCCGTCGCAGAGAAATACAGCGAAGACACCGTCTTCAATGAGCGGTTCTATGATTATGTCATCCGCGAGATCCCCGTGCATCGTTTCGCGGAGAAATTATTGTGGCCACTTGTGCAGGGCTTTGATCATACTTTTTATGCTGCCTCCGGGAATATCATATTCATGGGTGACAATCTTGAGGAGTTGAAAAATTTTCTGGAGGATATAGAACACGAGGATACCTGGGGAAAATCTGTTTCCAAAAATCAGTTTCTGGAATCAACGCTGCTTGAATCCAACGTAAGCATGTTTGTCAATACGCCCAAGATATGGAATGCGTTGACGCCAAAACTCAACCCCCGCTGGAGACAGTTTGTAAGGGAAAATATTTCGCTGCTGCAATCTGTTGAAATGTCGGCATTTCAGTTCAGTCACCTGAATAACACCTATTACACCAATATCACCATTAACCATAGAAAAGGGACTCCTGACGTTGCCTTTGCCTCTGCAGCGCGCAGAAACGTGGTACATTTCAGTCAGCCGATCCATAAAATTCATGCGGTGAAAAGCCACGTTAGCCGTGCCAACGAGATCCTTATCCAGGATTCTTTAAATGATGTCAGCCTGCTGTCGATGGAAGGCAAAGTTTTGTGGACCATTCCGGTAGGAGATCGGATCACCAGCGAGTTGCATCAGGTGGATTATTTTCGGAACGGCAAGCTCCAGTACATTTTTGCCACGCATGACGCCATCCATGTTATTGACCGGCTGGGGAATTATGTGTCGCCCTTTCCTGTACATCTCGAAGGAAAGGATATTCAATATCTGTCGGTGGTGGACTACGACCGCAGCAAGAATTATCGTTTTATCCTCAGCGAAAGCGATGGCAAGTTATGGATGTATGATAAGGCGGGAAATAATCTGGATGGATGGAATCCCCGCGAGACGGGCGGATCTTTGCTGGCGCCGCCCATGCACCACCGCATCAAAGGAAAGGATTTTATCATCGCTGTGCGCAAAGACGGATTGGTACATCTTTATAACAGACGCGGCGAGCTGCAGAAAAACTTTCCATTGGATCTCAAGGCTACTCCCATGGGAGATTACTTTCTGGAAATGGGCTCCAATATCGCCAACACTTCCTTTGTGGTCGTGACCCGCGATGGATTCAAGGTTCGCTTTAGCCCCGAAGGCAAGGTCCAAAACCGGGAGACTTTATTGAGGACATCGGTGGGCTCGCAGTTCGGTCTGAAAGCGGAAAATTCTGATAAATCTTACCTTGTATGGCAACATGATAACCGTCAATTAACCGTCTCGGATCCTGCGGGGAAGAAGATACTGGTAAATGATTACGTCAGTCTGAAGAACTGGGATATCAAATACTACCATTACGGCGGCGGAAAGAGCTTTATTTCACTTACAGACAAGACCCAGGAGCTTTCGTATGTTTTTGACGGGGCAGGCAACCTGCTGACCAACCCCCCGCTCGAGAGCACCGCAATTGAGTTAAGAATGGCCAATTCTGATCAATCTTATGTATTTTTCATACATGATAAAACGCTGACAATCCAGCCTTTAAATCCATAATTGGGTTACTTTTCATAATATTGGATTATTTACCTGGTAAACCAACCTATACTATGAAACGACTTTTTATACTGTGCCTCAGTATTCTTACTGTTACAACGGCCAGTGCACAGCTTGTTCAGGTCCACCTTGGCGCCACCACGACAGTGAACGCGACCTATGTGTTGGACAAAGGGCTCTCAGCCGACCCGCGCTACAACTCCACCGCTACCTATCAGTGGGCTCCCATCGGTTTTAATTTCGGTGTTGACCTTGGGAGGAAATTTGGTCTTTCCCTGGAAGGGATCAAGTCCAAGCAAGGTCAGATCTACGAAATGATCGATGCTTATGAAAAGGTGAAGGGCCAGCGGAAGATCTCGCTGGATTATCTCCAGCTCCCCATGCTGTTCCGTTTCATGAGTGGCGGTAACGGTGGCGCCCGCGGAAACTTCAATATCGGCCCTCAACTGTCGTTGCTGACAAATGCCCGTGAAAGCATCGAAGCCAATGCCGGAACTTTTCAGATTCCTGAAGGTGTGGATTTTGCTTCCATTCAACAGGAATTCCCCACTGCGATGAACAATGGCGATGGTACTTATGAGCTGCCTGCTAACGTTCCGTCCAAGGATATCCTCACCAAGAAAGCGAATGATTTCAAAAATACCGAGTTTTCCATTGCAGGAGCGTTCGGACTGGATATTGATCTCTCCAAGCATTTGTTCTTAACCACACAGGTCCGTGCTACGTATAGCCTTACCGATATGCGCAACGGGGATGTGATCGAAAAGATCAAGAGTGGCGACAGCGCCGATATCTTCGGACAACGTGCGAATCTCCTGGTGGGTGCGCAAATAGGCTTGCACTACATGTTCGGAACGACCCGTTCACATAAGTTCAAGGAATAGGGAAGAACGAATCAGCATTCTATCAGCATTGACAACCGGGGATCCCGGTTGTCAATTGTTTTTTAAGGCGTTCAGAAAAGCCTGTATGGCGCCATAGACATTCAGAAGTTCCTCGTCCGAGATGACGTAGGGAGGAAGCAGGTAAAACACATTGCCAAGGGGGCGCAGCAGTATGTTCTTTTCCAGGAACCACGGATAGATCTTTTTGCGAAGCGGATTCTCATACGCGCTTTCATCGTCACTCTTCAATTCGATGGCCAGTATCGTGCCGAGCGTTCTGACATCATGCACCTGGGGATGATTTTTCAGCGACCGGGCAAAATCGCTGTGTTGCCTCGAAATGGCGTTGATCCTTTCCTGGCAGGCAGTGTCCATCAGTAAATCAAAACTTGCATTCGCAGCGGCACATGCCAGTGGATTTGCCGTGTAGGAGTGACCATGGAAGAAAGTCCTGGTAAGTTCAGGCGAGTCGAAAGGTGCAATGATCTTTTCCGAACAGGTGGTGACACCCAACGGCAGGAACCCGCCGGTGATGCCTTTTGACAGTGTGAGGATGTCCGGTTTTTCTTCCAGGTAGTCGGAGGCAAAAAGTTTTCCGGTGCGGCCGAAGCCGGTAAAAACTTCGTCGGCAATGCACACAACGTCATGCTTGTGCGCGGAAGATATCAATTTGTCCAGTATGTGGGCCGGATACATCCTCATCCCTCCGGCCGCCTGAATGAGTGGTTCAAAAATAAAAGCGGCAACGTCATTCCCGCTCACCATGTGCTCGAATTGTCGCAGCACCGCTTCTTCGTTCCCGCTTGTGGGGAAATCGATAAAGGACGTTTCGAACAAATACGGATTGAATGGTTTCGTAAATAATCCGCGTTCAGCCACAGACATTGAACCGAAGGTGTCGCCATGGTAGGCCCCTTTGATCGCGATCACCTTCGGCTTGGCTATTCCCCTGTTGTGCCAATATTGAAAGGTCATTTTCAACGCCACTTCCACAGCGGTGCTGCCATTGTCTGAGAAGAATATTTTCTGCTGGTTCGACGGTAAGATCGACAGCAGATTTTCAGACAACCGGATCGCGGGAGGGTGTGTGAACCCCGCGAAGATAACCTGTTCCAGTTTTTTTGCCTGGTCGGCAATGGCCTGTGCGATCGACGCGTTGGCATGGCCATGCAGATTTACCCACCACGATGAAATGGCATCGAGTATTTTCCTTCCGTCTGACGTATGCAGGTAGACCCCTTTTGCCTCGGTAATGAGCAGCGGATCGTTTTCGGCCTGCAATGATGTAAAGGGGTGCCAGATGTTTTTCCGGTCAAGCAGATTAAGATCATCCATTCAAACCTGTCTTTATTTTTTCAGCGTATCGTTTCACTACCTCCGGTGTGATAACGCGTTCTTTTTGAATTCGCAGGAGGCACTTCAGCTTTGTATATTGCAATATGATGCGTTCACTTTCTTCGTTGGGTTCACCATTGAAGACCACGCCTTTGATCGCCAGATCTCGACACCTCAGCGACTCATATGTGAGCAGCGTGTGGTTGATGCTACCCAGATAGTGATTGGAGACGAGGATGATTTCGGCTTTTAGTAAAGCCATCAGATCGATCATTCTGTCCTCGTCGTTGAGCGGAACAAGGCATCCGCCCGCGCCTTCGATGACGAGTGTGTTATCCGTCGCAGGAAGCCTGAATGAATCCAGGGTAATATTGATGTGATCTTTTTTTGCCGCCGCGTGGGGGGAGGCGGGTGTATTTAAAAGGTATTGTTCGGGATGGAATACTGTTCCGGGATTACTGATCAGATTTCTGACCGTATCGGTATCGCGCGGGAGTCCTGCTTGTACGGGTTTCCAGTAATCCGCCTGCATGGCTTCGCACAGGATGGCCGACACCACTGTTTTGCCGCTGTCCGTCCCGATGGCTGTGACGAAGTAATTCATGGCGGAAAGATAAGGTGTTTGATTATTAATTTTTGTTTTTGGCCTGAACAAACTAATCCCCTACAACCACGAACTACTGGCCAACGGTCATCAGCGTTTCTGTCAACGCATGAATTTCCTCATCGCTATTAAACGTGTGCAGGCAGATGCGCAACCGTTCAGCGCCTTGGGGTACAGTGGGCGAAAGGATGGGGCGTACGTCGAGTCCTTTTTCCTGCAAGGCTTCTGCCAACTGTCGGACCTTTTCATTGCCGGGGCAGAGAATGGTCTGGATCGCGGATCGGCTCTGCGTCCGGTTTGCCAGGTTGCCGGCTTCGCTCAGGTACAGGTCGATTTTACTTTTCAACTTTTCCTGAAGATCCATATTGGAGCCGAGGTAAGCAAAGGCGCACTGAATGGATGCCACCTGATGTTGCGATAACGCGGTGGTGTAAATGAATGGTCGGGCGAAATTGATCAGATAGCTGATAAGGGTGTCAGCGCCTGCCACACAGGCGCCATGAACGCCCATCCCTTTGCCGAAGGTGTACATGCGGATGTCAATTTTGTCATGGAGATTCCGCTCAACGGCAACACCTGCCCCGGCAGGGCCCCTCACCCCGGTGCTATGCGCTTCATCAAGGATTACAACGCAATCATACTTCCGCGCCACGGCGACAATTTCCTCCAACGCGCATTCGTCACCATCCATAGAGTAGATGGATTCGACCACGATGAATTTTTTTCCTTTCGACGACCTGATCTTTTGTTCGAGATCCGAGGGATCATTATGGCGGAAGCTGTGTCGGGTTGCCAGGCTCAACCGGGCTCCGTCCTTGAGACTTGCATGAGCGAGGCTGTCGTACAGTATCGTATCACCTTTCTGCGGAATCGATGATAGTATCGAAACGTTGGCTGCGTAACCCGAATTAAAGATCAGACACGCTTCGCTTTTAAAAATGTGACAAAGGCTGCCTTCCACTGATTCGGTAAAAGCATTGTTCCCAGCGAGTAACCGCGATCCACCGGAACCGTTTTGAACGCCGAGGCTTTGATGAAGCTGCTCAATACTTTCTGAGAGTTCTTTGGAGCGCGCCAGCCCCAGGTAGTCGTTCGAAAAAAAATCGACGGGCAGGTGGGCGCTGGTCAGTTTTCTGATGAGACCGGCTTCATGCCGTTGGGCAAGTCTGCTGTTCAAAAATTCGTTCAGCGATTGCATATGTTATTTTCCCCTTGATTTCTCCAATTGGTCCCACACTTCGTCGGGTACCATTTCAAGGTGACTGAATTCACCGCCGCTGCGCAGCCATTCTCCTCCGTCAATGGTAATAACCTCGCCGTTGACGTAAGATGAAAAATCAGAGATCAGATAGGCCGCCAGGTTTGCGAGTTCCTGGTGTTCACCGACGCGCTTCAAGGGTACGCGCTGTGCCGGATCGAATTTTTTGGCGAGCTCACCGGGAAGCAATCTGCTCCAGGCCCCTTCCGTAGGAAACGGACCCGGTGCGATGGCGTTGCTGCGGATGTTGAACTTGGCCCATTCGACCGCCAGTGATCGCGTTAAGGCAAGTACTCCCGCCTTGCCACACGCCGAGGGAACGACATAACCGGAGCCGGTCCATGCATAGGTTGTCACGATGTTTAAGAATACTCCGGGTTGTTTCCTGGATATCCAGTGCTTCCCCGCGGCCAGCGTGGTGTAGTAAGTTCCTTTTAAAACGATATCCACCACAATATCGAATGCGCGGTGCGACAACCTTTCCGTCGGACTGATGAAGTTTCCGGCTGCATTGTTCACAACGCCATGTATGCCGCCGAAGTGCGCTTCAGCACTTTTAATGACATTCTCTATTTCTTCATACTTTCGCACATCACACGGGACGGCCAGCACCTTTCCGCCTGTTTCCCCCGTTAGTTCACCTGCAGTTTTATCGAGTACATCTTTCTTGCGGCTCGTGATGACCAGATTTGCGCCAAGCTCCAGAAAGTATTTACCCATCGAGCGGCCCAGGCCCGTACCACCACCGGTGACAATGATGGTCTTATTTTTAAGGGCTTCGGGTTGTAACATGCCAGTCATATGCTTGAATGTTTTTTGTTAATATAATTATATTTTCTAATCCGACGGCCAGTGGTTTAGGTCCTCCTGGTGACATCCTTGTCAATACAAAGTTCTGAAATTATTCAGTACTTTTGCCGGAACAATTTCTTACCCTATGAACAGGATTTTTTTAGCTGCTTTTCTTTTTCTGATTTTTTCTTCGTGCATCGTTTCCAAAAAGAAGTACGATGATGTGCTTGCCCAGAAAGTCAGAATGGAGGCGGACCTTGCTGACAGGAGCGCTGAACTCGACAAGGCCAACGCGGATCTCGCTGCGCTGGAAGATAAATTGCGCCAGCTAAAGGAGGACACGACGAACCTCGGGATTGATGTTCGCAACACATCTCAGAAGCTTGCACGGCTTGAAAAGGAGCATGATCACCTCAATGCGAACTATAAAAATCTATTGACTAACAGCGGTCGGATGAACCGTGACATGGCGCAGCAACAACAACAATTGCTGGCCATTCAGGAGAACCTCGAAAGGACGCGTAGCGTGAACGATAGTCTCAGCAACAGCCTTGCCGAGCGGGAAAAGAAGGTTAAGGAGCTCGAAATGGTGCTGGCAAACAAGGACAAGGCGGTCCAGGATCTGAAGAATAAGATCAGCAACGCCTTACTGAATTTCAAAGAGAACGATATATCAGTCACGGTGAAAAACGGGAAGGTGTATGTATCGCTGGCGGAACAGCTTTTGTTTGGCAGTGGCAGTATCCAGATCGACAACAAAGGAGTGACCGCCCTTCAGCAGCTCGCCAAGGCAATTAAAGACCAGAAGGACATCAATATTATGGTGGAAGGACATACTGACAATGTTCCCGTTTCAAAGAAGTCAGCGTATATGAATGACAACTGGGACCTTAGTGTGATGCGCGCAACCTCCATTACCAGGATCCTCGTCAACGCAGGCGTTTCACCTGAACAGATCACCGCTTCCGGAAGAAGTGAATATGTGCCGCTTGCGGGCAACGATTCTCCCGGGAACAAACAGAAGAACCGGAGAACGGAGATCATCATCACGCCGGATCTGGATGAGCTCTTCAGGATACTGGAGAGCAATTAAGTCAAAGAGTGTGGAAAACAGCAATAGGGTAAGGGTGGTATAATATTTTGTCAGACGATGTCTTAAACCGTTCATCTATGGGAGAGCTGATTTCATTGATCATCCTCATTATTGATGTCATTGTGATATTTGACATCGTGAAGAGCAACAAAAACACGGAGAAAAAAGTATTGTGGATCATTGCGGTGGTGTTTCTTCCGCTGCTCGGGCCTCTTCTCTATTACTTTCTCGGCAAAAGGAACACTTGATGCCGGATGCGCTGCCGGATTTTTGCCAGGATAAAAAACACGGAACCGGCAACTTTCAGATTCCGACCATTACAAAGGCTGCCCAGTAGAAGGGTGAAGGATATTTAACTTTTACGCTTTGCTGTGCTGTCCGGAAGGCCTGATGCTGATCACCGGTCCGCAACATTTCTTCGTAAAAAGTGGTCATCAGTAACTGCGTTGCGTGATCATCCACACTCCACAAGCTCATGACAATACTGCGCGCGCCGGCAAGCTTGAAGGCGCGCTGGAGGCCATACACCCCCTCACCATTCTTCACATCACCCAGGGCGGTTTCACATGCTGAGAGGACCACAAGCTGCGTGTTGTCAAGTTTGAGGTTCATGGCTTCAAACGCCGTTAGAATACCATCATCCCCTGCGGCATTAATGGGCATTCCCGTTCTTAAAAAGTTTTCCGCGCCGGCCAGGATCAAGCCTGCATTCAGGAGCGGATTGGAAATGTATCTGGCTTTGGCATTTTCGTCGGAAATGGCATCCTGAAGAAAGTATCCATGCGTGGCGATGTGCAGTACCGAAGGACTGGTAACGCTTTTGGCAACGCTTTCGGAGGCCTGGCCTTCACTATATACCGCGGTTGATTCCCCAAACAAGCGGGCAATTTTTTCAATCTCGACTTGTGTTCCCGGCAGAACGGAAATGCCTGTCTGGCCTTGCACGTATCTCAGCAAGCCGCCACGCCAGGCTCTGCTTAAATTATCGCCCCTTGTGATTTTTCTATCTTCCGCCACCGTCAGTTCGCGACTCTCTAAATTATATTTCGGAAAGCCAATCAGCACGGGCGATTGCTGCCCGTTCCCCTCCGTTTTGTCTTCAGCAAGTTCCCGGGTGTTCGTTACAAGACGGATGTCATAATCATCGATTAAAAATGACTTTGAATCCGGATTATAAATTCCATTGATGTTGATCTGATTGTACACACCATCCGGTGAAAAGAAGATGCGATTGATCTTTTCGCTGCTGAGATAATCAGCCAGGGGTTGAAAATAGTGATGGTAGGAATAGGTGTCAGACAGCTGAAATTTTACATTGTTCCTGTAAAATTTCAGAAACTTTGTTTCAAGATCGTTTCCGTTATTCATGAGGATCAACTGGGGCGGTCGGGTTGTTTCTCCGCTGATCACGAGGAAACCATAATGAATCTTTTCAGAGAAAGCCCCGCCAGCTTCTGGTTGATATGACCTGAAACGCAGTACTTCCACCGCTGCCTCGCCTGCTTTCAGCGTTTTCTGAATTTCATTCCAGGTATATTTTTTTCTGATGAGGTGGCCCGCGAAAGTTGCAGATTCACGTGTGAGTTCTTTTTCCAGCGCGTTTGCTTCCGCCTGCAAAGAATCCAGCTTTGAATGCTCCTGATTCGAGCTGTACAATTTTGCGATCTGTTCTTTCTTTGCCTGCCACAATTCATATTTGCCGATGAGTGCCGCGTCGCCGCTTTCGCGGATGGCAGTTCGCACCTTCTCTGTGGCAAACATGATGGCCGCTTTGGTATTGATCAGGTAATTATACACTTCATTTATCAGCGCCGGGTTTTCCGCCCGGTGTTCAACAGCAAAAGAATTGAACTTATCGAAGGCATCCCGGATGTTGGTGTAGTAGAATTTCGATTTCTCTTCTTCAGTCAATACCGGGAAGGTTTCGTCGATCTGGAAATAATAGTTATTAAAAACCTCTCCGAAAGACTGCTGCGCTTCTTTTACCGATCTTTTATGCCATTGGTATTCTCCGATCTTCAGCATGCTTTCCGCATACAGCGGATGCTTCTTACCAAGCACTTTGGCGCGAATGGCGGCAGATGTCTTCAGGTATTTATAACCGGTCTCGCCGCTACCCGCTTTCCAGTAAGCCAGGCCAAGGTTGTAGGTAGCTGTGGCGTATTCAGGACTTGTTTTGCCCATGGTTTGTCTGAATATCGACAGCGCCTGCTCAAGCAACGGGATGGATTTCTGCGCCGCGCCCGCCAGCTGATGCACTTTGGCCAGGTTGTTCAGCTTGCGCGCATACGACAGCGTGTTCGATTCGCCGTTTTCCTTTTGAATGGCCAATGCCTGTGCAAGCACCTGCTCGGCCTTTTGAAAGTTGCCAAGGTCGGCATAAACGAGTCCCAGGTTGGAGAGTGTGACGGCAAAGTCCGGATGCGCGGTTCCAACCTGGACGCTATCCGCCATCTTCACCTTCAGGAGTGAGGTCTCGGCCTGTTCAAGTTGTCCCAGGCTTTGCAGTACCAATGCATGGTTGTTGAGAACCGGTACATAGGCGGCCGATGAAGCATCCACTTTGCTCAACGCGACCTCAAAAATTTCCTGAGCTTCCGGGTATTTCCCCTGGTTCATATACAGAACGCCCAGGTTAATGGCGGAGGTGATGTACTCCGGGGAGTCTTCACCTGATTCTTCCAGGTGCACATCCAGTGCCTGCATCAATGACCGGGAAGCTTTGCTATACTCCCCGGTATAGGAATAGAGGTCGCCCAGTTTGTTCAACAGTAATCCCGTGTTCAGACTTTGCGCCTGCTGTGGTTTCAAGGTGTTCAACAGTAAATTTTCCGCATCCTTAAACCGGTCAAGCTGTATATAAATGTCCGCGACATATAAAACGGATTCAACAAACGGTGCGTCAATGGGTTTGTAAAGTTTCCGGTCGCCGGATATCAGCGCATCTGCCGTTGTTCCCGCAGCCTTATAATTTCCATTCTGCAGGTACAGATAAGCAAGGTTATTCAGGGAATTACTGTAGTCATCCGTTTGGGTCATGCCGATTGCCTGAAGCGTTTGTCTTTCACGCTCAAAATAGAACAATGCTTTCCTGGTTTCACCCAACTGGTTGTAGGCATCTCCGAGATAGAAGAAACTATTGGCGGCCAGCGTATCGAGGCGGTTCTTATTAAACGCCTCCACCTGCTTCTCCAAAGCGATACAGTCTTCAAATGCGTCTTGCTGATACCGTCTTTCAAGTGTCTGGTAAACTTCAGGCGCTTGTTGAGGCCACGCTGGAACGGTGAAGCCCGATAAGGAGAGAAGCAGAAAGAGGCGTTTCATTTGAAAGCAGGTAAAGGATGGTTATGGTAGCCCGGAAGACCGAAGTCGGATCACTTACTCAGGGTAAATACATGTTTGCCTTTCAAGGAACCCTTGCGACCTCCCTGTGTTGTTGTTTCCGACCATTCCAGCGTAAGCTTTAATTGAGATGCCGAAATCTGTTCGATGACCACTTCTTTATCATCCTGGCCCCGGATGATGACCGTGGCGCTCTCATCTTTGAATCTCCAGGTATCTTCGCGAAGCCAAACGGGGCTTGTACCTGTTGTTGTGAACGTTCCGTCCTGAAAGGTAATGGTAAAGCCGGGGAAGAGATCTTCCGTTACGTCTACGCCATCGACAGTGATCCCCGACGATGATGCGGGTGTCCAGGTCCCTCCGGTGGCGGTGAGCATTTGTGTGACTTTTTCGCTCTGGCTTGGAGCGGGTTCCGGATCACTTCCGCCACATCCTGCGAGAAAACACACCGCAGCGAGGACGAGGATCGATATTTTTGTTTTGATGATTTGGAGCAGCATGGGGTTCATGTATTTTAATTTCGATTTTGCCCGGCCGGCCCCAAGACGCGAATCTCACGTGTCTTAGGGCCACCGGCAAATTTATTTATTCAATACTGATCTTCAGGGTCTTTACGTTGATCCCGTTTTCTTTGATCTTCAGGATGTAAAGTCCGCTTTGAAAATGTTTAAGATCGACGACCGCTTCTTTCTGTTCCGCAGGCAGGGAGTGAACGGCCTTTCCCTGCATATCAGACAAGGTAACCATTCTTCCTTTCACCTCGGCACCGAATTTCAACCGGAGATGATCTACTGCAGGGTTCGGGAAAACTTCGGCGCTGTATTCTTCCGTTTCATATAACCCGGTGATCACGAGTTTCCGCACGTTGATTTTTCCATCCAGCACATTCGCCTCCACCATTACCTGTGATTCAAAAGCGGTGCCGATGTTGACCGTTGTAAAGGAAGCTTCATCCATGGGATAGCCGGGATACTGGAAGTTGATCCTGTATTCTCCGGTGGGCAGATTCGGCAAGTTAAATTCACCGTTCTCGTCTGTGAACACATAGGCCACCAGTGTCAGGATCTCACCTTTCGTGCGACCGGTGCGTTCCACCCTTCTGGCAGACACGCCGGCCTGTGCGATGCGTTTATTCTTTTCGATATCCTGCGTGCGACCGGTGCCGTCATCTTCCTGCAGGTATCCGCTGATGGAACCTCTTCCTGACGGGGGTCCGGGTTCTACCTGTGACACAATATCCAGCGTATCGATATTATTCTCCAGGTTCAGCGTATCAGCCTCCTCCCAGAAGATCGTGTTCTCATAATAGGTAGGCAGGGCCCTCGGATGTACAAGCGTGTCGGCAAAACCCCTGATCTGGTAATCATCAAGGATTACCTCCTCGAAACTGTACGTTCCATCACTTTGCACGGGAATGGTAGCGACGGGCTCGAAAGCACCGGGCTGAACTTTGTAGAGTGTCAATTCACCCTGTTCTGCGGGAACATCCTGGTCGGCAAATAATTTTCCCGCGACATTCGCATACGCCAATACCTTTTGTGGGGCGGATTTCAGCAATAATCCCGGCAGGTTTGGATTGGTTACCTCCACAACATATTCTCCCATCGTCTGGCGGCTGATGGCAGGCAAAGTGTACAGCGCGCTTGTCGCGCCCGATACCGGCACGCTGTTTCGTTTCCATTGGTACTGACTGCTCGCACCTCCTGCCGATACGGCAAAGGCATGCGGTGTGCCTACCGCGATCGTTGTGTCAAGCGCTGTGCCAAGTGGTCCCTGGATAAAATAGTTTATACCGACGACGCCCGCATTCGGTTCCAGCGAAGCGAAATCCAGGTTGTTGTCAGAGACATTCAGCGACGTGACTTCCGGATTCAGCGTGAAGTCGGGTAGCGCTGTGATATCGTTGGCCGACAGGTTGATGGTCTGCAACGAGAGGATATCCACCAACGGATCCGCTACCGGACCTTTGAGGTTGTTGTTGGGAAGCTCCACCGACGTGATACTCTGTCCGTTCACTGTCACCCCGAACCATGTATCGATCGTACCTGACAGCCAGTTGCCGCGGTTGGTCCAGGCAGGTCCTCCTGTTGAATTGTATAATGCAACGAGGGCGAGGGAGTCCGTGACGGGATCTGAAGGAAATCCTTGTGCAACGGTAAACAATCCGGTTAACCTGCGGGAATAACTTTTCACAGTCATCCTGGCGCCGTCATTGTTGATAAGTCGCGCGCCCATGCTGGCGTATTGTGCTCCGGGCACTTCGCGTGCTACGATGGGATTGCTCACTACCGGCAAGGTTGATGGATAATTCATCTCGATATAGCCTGCAGTGTCGGCCGCGATCTTTTCGACAACTTTCCAGGCATAGGGAAAGCCGATCAGGGCATCCACACCGGGTCCGGCGGTATGCCCCGCTGGGGCATCTGTTAACAAAGCGGTAATTTTTTTCGCCTGTACTTTATAGATTTTCAGCGGCAAATAGAGTCCGTCCTTTCCGAAAGGGAACACCAGGTCACCGGTTCCGCCGCGGGCGATGAAACCTCCTTCCACATAGGAAGTGGGGCTGGCAAAGAGTACGGCGCCTGCTTCGAGTGACACCGTATCGTTCGTGTTCATCAGTCGGATCAGTCCGCCTTTCAGATTCAGCGTGTCTTTGACACCGATCGTTCCTGCAACCAGGGCGGTACCCGGGCCTGCTTTGGTAAGAAAGCCCATTAGCGATCCGCCGGGTTGAAAGCTCAGGTCGATCGGAAAGTCAAGAACAAATCCTCCCTTACTGGCCGGATCCAGTTTGCCATTGTTGACAAAACTCTCCGTCGTGTGAATGGTTCCGTTGTTCAGGATAATCGTGGCTGCATCATTTGTCCAGGCCCCGTTCGTTGCCACCAGCGCGGAATTTTTTATTGCTATTCCGGTATTGGTGATGAACTGTGCGGTTGCGCTTTTCAGGACAAGCAGCAAGAGTACTATTAAATAAAGTTGTCGCATGCATGCAAGTTAAAAGCCTCTGATTACGCCACCGGGGAAAACGACCAACGTCTTGCCATCGCCGTTCAATATTGTGACACCTGCGATGGTAATGCTTGCTCCGGTGTCATTGTAGATCATGAAGACTTCACCATCTGTAGGTCCGAAATCCAGGGTGAAGTTTGCGCCGCTGATGAGCCTGTAAGCGGAGGCTCTCGTCGTGATCGAAGAGGTTGACACATCGGCTGCGGCTATCTTTACGCCGCCACTCCAGACAGCAAAGGCCACTCCATTTGCTTCATTTGATGCTCCGATTCCGGTACCGCCCGCCGCGGCAGTAACGCCGAACAGTGCTGAAGCATTGTTGCTGCCATCGCTTACGCGGAAGTTACCTGCGCTGCCATTTCCTGCGCCGGCACGTTCTGCATATACAGCATCCCCTGAAGGACCCGTGTGTCTGGCATTGAATGCAGACCCGGTGCCCACGGTGTTTGCCTGCAGGGCAGGGTAGGTGTTGGTGGCTTGCGTGATCTCGAATAAGCCCGCATTGCCATTGCCTGCTCCTTCATGCCTTCCGTAGATGGCGGTAAATCCTGTAGAAGTGTTCGCTTGAACCCCCGCACCTGTGCCCGCGTTTGAGACGTATACAGTTGCAGCGGTGCTCGATGCATTGTTACCGATAAAATTAGCAGTGCTTCCGGTTCCTTCGCTTACGGCCATGATAGCATTGCGTGTATTGGCCGGATTTTCAACCACGAATTCTGCTGCATTCGCATTCGCCGACGCGCTTAATGCTTTGGCGCTGAAAGCGGCGCCCTGCGCTGCAGTCTGCGCCATCAGCGCAGGAGACCAGGCCTCGGTATTCGTTTGACCGAAGAATCCTGCAGAACCAACTCCTGCCGTATGTGCGCTTATCGTAGCGGAACCATTATTCACATCCGTTACGTGGAAAGTTGCCGCGCTTCCGTTCGCAATCCAGTTTTCGGCTTTGAAGGCTTCACCCGATACCGCGTCGGTGGATTTCAGCGCCCAGACAGAAGGTCCGGTACCAATGCTTTCCACCATCACACCCGCATTGCTGTTTCCCGTATTGATCGTTTGAAAAATAGCAGCGTAACCTGTTGCGCTGTTATGATCCGCCCAGATACCATGGCCACCTCTGGAATCAACAAACACCGCAGGTTGCGATCCTGTTGTGCCGAGTTTACGGAATGTAGCCGTGCGGCCTGTTCCACTGGATTCGGCAAACAGGGCAGGATATGGACTGGCAGGGTTCGTGAGCCTGAATGAGGCCGCAACGTCACCCTTACCTGTATTCAGGGCATAGATCGGTGCAGACAAGGCACTGTCACTATTTGTCTCTGCCCACAAGACGGGCATTTTCGATTTGGTATTATTTGTTTTGATGCGGGCGGCTGTGCCCTGACCGGTATTAAGCACGGTAAATGCATCGATCGTACTGTTGGGATCAAGGTTTTCCACCTCCGAAGTCGTACCCCAGGCAAGACCATCCCAGATAAAGACCGCATTCAGATCTGTATCGTACAGCATCAAACCCTTGTCTGTACCGGTTAGCAATGAATTCATCGCCTGACGTTGAACAGTTGTGAGACGAGGCATCATGAAACCCTGGTTGCCACCTGGTGATTCGACGTGAAGTACAGCATTCGGATTCGGCGTTGCAACGCCAACGCCCAGCGTTTTGTTTTGTGCGTAGGCACCATAAAAATTGACAAGGCACAAGCCAACCAGTAAAATCTTTCTCATGGGGTTTAACGATTTAGGTATAGGTTCCTGATTTTTTTGCTTATAGCAGTCAGGTAATCTGGTAATAATACAACTCGAAGGCTAAATGTAACAACTGGGCGTGCGGGAAATTTTTACCGGTATTAATTTTTGTACGTGAAATTTGAACTGTGGTAAATTTTGATTTAACCGGGGTGGAATGAGATGTTATTTTACGATACCGTATTTTGCGATAAAAGCAAAAACATTTACACGGATTCACTAATTTCGGGAGGTTTTCACTGCATGGAGAAAAAAGATCTTAAGCTGTTGTTCAGCCTGCCCGTGATCGTGGCTGCCCTGGGCTATTTTGTCGACATCTACGACCTGCTCTTGTTCAGTATCGTGAGGATGCCGAGCCTCATCTCCCTGGGCGTACCGCAGGATCAGCTCTTTGCGAAAGGCGAATTTCTGCTGCGTGCGCAGATGACAGGTTTGCTCGTGGGCGGCGTCATCTGGGGAATCATGGGAGACAAAAAAGGCAGACTTTCTGTTCTGTTCGGATCCATCCTTCTTTATTCGCTGGCGAATATTGCCAACGGGTTCGCGACCACGGTGAATCAATACGCCATATTGCGCTTTATCGCAGGCATCGGATTGGCGGGTGAACTCGGCGCGGGTATTACCCTCGTCTCGGAGATACTCCCGCCGCGCATCCGGGGCTATGCTACTACACTGATCGCTTCTGTCGGGATCACCGGCGCCATACTTGCCAATTTTGTGGCGAGGATATTCGACTGGCAGGTTGCGTACTTCATAGGAGGGGGGCTGGGATTGCTTTTACTGCTCGCGCGCGTGAGTGTCTTTGAGTCAGGCATGTTCCTGAAAATGAAAGCGTCGAAAGTCAAGCGCGGTAATTTCTTTCAGCTCTTGCGCACAAAAAGCACGCTCACAAAATATCTCGGATGTATCCTGATCGGTTTGCCCATCTGGTATGTCGCGGGAATACTGATCACCTTCTCGCCGGAATTTGCAAAGGCGATGTCCGTCACAGGCACCATCCTCGCGGGCGATGCCGTGATGTTCAGCTATCTCGGGCTTGCTGTAGGTGATTTTTCAAGCGGATTCATTTCACAGAAGATCGGATCGCGGAAAAAAGTTGTTGCGGCATTCATTGTCCTGACCCTGTTCATGATCATTTTTTATCTGCACATTCCGGTGAAGACTGCCGACTTCTTTTACGTGGTTTGTTTTCTATTGGGTGTCGCGATCGGTTACTGGGCACTTTTTGTCACCATTGCCGCGGAGCAGTTCGGTACGAACCTGCGGTCGACAGTAGCCACCACGGTACCGAACTTCATCAGGGGTACCGTGGTGCCGCTGACATTTCTGTTTCAGATCTTTCGTGACGCGATCAGCGGATATTATGATGGCGCAGCGCATGCCCAGGATATGGGCATCATTTACGGCGCGCTCATCGTAGGAGTACTCACCGTCGTTGTTGCCTTGATGGCACTCCGCGTGATCGATGAAACCTATGGACGGGACCTCAATTTTGAAGAGACGGAGTGATGTGTTTAGGTGTTAATGTGTTAATGTGTTAATGTTGCTAATGTTGGGCTGAGGTGTTTACGTTGTCACGGGGAGAGAATATGTCTCAAAATCATCACATCGCCCCCTTAACACCTTAACACATTTGCACCTTAGCACCTTAACACATTTTGCACCTTAACACCTTAGCACAATCCCAACACTTCAGCACAATTCCAGCGCTTGTTCGAGGTCTGCAATGAGATCTTCCACGTCTTCGACGCCGATGCTTAACCGCATGAGCGAGTCTACCAGGCCGCTTCTCAGTCTTTCTTCTTTCGGGATGCTGGCGTGCGTCATGGATGCGGGATGATTGATGAGCGATTCAACGCCGCCTAATGATTCCGCCAGCGAAAACAGTTGCACGCTCTCCATGAGCTTTGTCGCTGTTTCGACGCTGTCGCCTTTCAGTGTAAAGGAAAGCATGCCTCCGAAATCGCGCATCTGTTTTTTGGCGATATCGTGGTTGGGGTGTTCGGCAAATCCGGGCCAGTAGACTTTGCCAACTTTAGGGTGTGCTTTTAGATATTCGGCGATTTTTCGTCCATTGTAGCAATGGCGCTCCATGCGGAGGTGAAGTGTTTTGATGCCGCGCAGCACGAGGAACGAATCCTGGGGACCGGGCACGGCGCCACAGGAGTTGGCGATGAATGCGAGGTCCTGATATAGCTTTTCGTCATTCGTAACGAGTGCGCCCATGATCACATCAGAGTGTCCTGCGAGATATTTCGTTACGGAATGCATTACGATGTCTGCTCCGAGGTCCAAGGGGTTCTGGAGGAAAGGGGAGGCGAACGTATTGTCTACGGCGACGGTGATCCCGTGTTTTTTTGCGATCTCCGTACATGCCTTGATGTCGACGATGTTCATCAGCGGATTAGTGGGCGTTTCCAGCCAGAACAGTTTCGTTTTGGCATTGATCAGCGGCTCCATGTTTGAGGCTTTCGTGAGGTCGATGAAATGGAATTTGATCCCATATTTCTCGAACACCTTTTTAAACATCCGGTAGGATCCGCCATAGAGGTCGTTGCTGGTGATCACCTCGTCACCGGGATTCAGCAGTTTGATGACAGCATCCGTTGCCCCCATTCCGGAAGAAAAGCAAAGTCCGAATTTCCCGTTTTCGAGGGCTGCTATGCTTTTCTGCAGGGCATTTCTTGTGGGATTGGCACCGCGGGCATAAGCGTAGCCCTTGTGTTTGGCGGGTGATTCCTGAACGTAAGTCGAAGTTTGATAGATCGGGGTCATGATGGCCCCGGTGGTGGGGTCCGGCGCGACGCCGGCATGTACAGCTTTTGTTCCGAATTTCATTTTTTTTGTGATTTAGGGCCAAAAATAGGGCTAAAAATGCACTCAGGGTTACATTACAGATGTAAGTTTTATTAATATCTTTAGTTTCCTGAAGCGTCCTTGTAACACCTAACCTACAAGCATGAAATTACGATATACCCTGGCCTTGCTGTTCCTGACAGGAACTGTTGTTGCCCAGGTGGGAATTGGAACAGAACAACCGAATACCCGTGCAGTTCTAGATCTGCGATCTCCCTCCAACAACCAGGGATTTCTGGCTCCCCGTTTAAATACTTCTCAAAGAACCGCTACTGCATTTACGTCGACACTTTCAGCGGCGGAGAATGGCCTGTTGGTCTTTGATACCGATGATAAGGTTTTTTATTACTGGATGTTCCCCGCCTGGCAGGGTATTGAAGCGGGAGCGGCGAGTACGGTATGGCGTACCGGGAGCGGAGCGCCTTCGAATTCAATCGGCGAGGAAAATGATTTTTACCTCGATCTCGGAAGCAGTGATGTGTACAAGAAGATCTCCGGAAGTTATTCTCTTGTATTAAACATCAAAGGTGAAAAAGGTGATCCAGGCGCGACGGGTCCTGCCGGCCCGGCAGGTGCTCAGGGACCGCAAGGTCTGAAAGGAGATAAAGGTGACAATGGAGAAGCCGGGACGCCTGGTCTGACAGGACCTGCCGGCCCCGCCGGCCCGCAGGGAGTTCAAGGTGTGAAGGGTGATCAAGGTGTAAAGGGAGATACCGGATCCGCGGGAGCAAATGGGTTGACGGGTCCTGCCGGCCCGCAGGGAATTCAAGGTGTAAAAGGTGATACCGGACCAACGGGTCTAACAGGACCTGTTGGCCCTGCTGGACCGCAGGGACTCCCGGGAGTTCAGGGACTAAAGGGAGACACAGGA
>JBARAD010000082.1:0-8837 GCA_049791675.1 Chryseosolibacter sp. | reverse complement strand
TCCGCTCGATGGGGAAGTAGCGTGCGCTTTTTACGCGGTTGTAGCCGATCGAAATAATGATCTCATCAAAGATCCTCAACCCCCGCAATACGATGTCTTCGTGGCCTCTTGTGAAAGGATCGAATGAACCTGGAAACAAAGCAATCTTTTTTTCAGCCATCGGTACAAAGTGAAAAACGTTCAAATTTAAGATTCAAGATTTAAGATTCAAGATTTAAGATTCAAGATTTAAGATTTAAGATTTAAGATTCGTGGAGTCGGAAAGACCAGTGTTCAATTCAAAAAATCCTGATTCCCATTCCTAATGCCTAATCCCTAATGCCTAATGCCTAATCCCCAATGCCTAATCCCCAATGCCTAATGCCCAATGCCTAATTCCTAATTCCTAATTCCTAATGCCTAATTCCCAACAAGATTCATCGAGTACAGGTCGAAGAAATGGTGGTCCTGAATTTCATCGAACATGTAGCCGAACTTCAGATGCTTCGGGCGGTATCCGAAGATCACGTTCTTGATGTACTTGTAGAATTCGTTGTAGTGAGGCGAATTCTTTCCGATGTAACCCCACAAGACGATCTGACTTGTTTCCTGCGGGTAACCGAGCGTCTTCATGACAAGCATAATGTACTTGACATACTCGGAGAATTGTTTGATCACAAACTGGTTGTAATAGATCAGCTTCCCCTGTTTGGCCGAGATAATGTGCAGCTTAAAACGGTCAACGTAAATGTAGAGGGGATAGTCTTTCCTGTTTTCAGAAACCCGTGTAATTCCTTCAATCAACACGGCAGACTGGTGCAGAAATACGAGGTTCGTTTGCGGATAAAGTTTTTGGAGCCACTCCTTCAACTCTCTCGGGAACGCGAATACAGTGATCGCTTTTGACTGGGGATTGGTGACGGATTCGATGGAATCTTTTTCTTCATCGATGCGGGCATTGAAGCGCAGATAATCCACTTTCGACTCCTCGGCATAGAGCACTTCGGGAACCTGTACAAACCGGTTATTTTTGATGCAGACTTTCACATTTTTCCAGAATGCGGCCTTGAGCAACGCATGATCATCAAACAGTTGTTCGAGTATTCCAGGAACTTCGTCCTGTGACGACAGGGAAGGGAATACAAAATCTTCCAGCAAAAGCAACTTGTTTTCAGCGCTATCCACAACCCCAACCTGTAAGTCGCGCGGTCCCACGTGGAGCAGGAGCGTGTATTGGTTGATCAGTTCGACATCAAAGCGCTCATCTTTGATTTTTTTTATAAGCTTGTAGTTGAGCGCAGCGGATTGCACAGTAAAAAGTCGTTTGGGGTGTACGTATATCCTACAATAATAATTATTTTAAGGTTGATTTTAAAGCTATTGCGCTTTCATTATCGGCGGCAAGGGTTAAATTCTGTAAAATCCGGTGAGTGTCTTTAAAGCTTCCGGCGAGCCTGCCAGCCCGAATATACCGTGAAGGTTGGCGGAGGGTATTTCAGCGATCTCCGCCGGAGACAAGTACCGTACTTCTTCGATCATTGGCAGCTCGGGATCATCCCCCTTCTGCAGTAGGCCTCCAGTGATATTTACTTCAAAAAATAACTCGACGGCATGCAGGGGTTTTTGGATGAATTCACAACCAAACTGAAATCGTCCGGGCCCGATCAGGAGCCCGGTCTCCTCCAAAAACTCCTTTTTCAGGCATTGTTCTATGGATTCGCCGAATTCCAGGCCACCGCCTGGCGGAGCCCAGAATCCATCGTTGGCGAGGTGCCTGTGCTTTACCATGAGAAGGTTGGCGCCCTGCCAGCACAATCCGCACACCCGCACCCTTACCCTGTCACCATACAGCCTGGTTATTTTCGCGTCCATGAGGTTACTTTTCGGGTGAGCATGATCATAAACAATGATTTTTGTCGTTACTGGCAGGGAATTTGGTGTTATGGAATTCCCGGTGACAGGTAAGTGTTTCAGGTTAAATTGATATTTTTAAGGAAAAATCTTGGTAAATTTGTAAAAAATTAAAGTATGAGAAAGTATTTGTTTTTCGTATGTGTGCTCGGACTTGCAACACAGTCTTTTGCGCAGGATAAGGCAACCGCCAAGAAAGACGGTGCCGTCATAACCTGGGAGAAGAAAACCCATGACTTTGGTAACATTGTCCAGGGTGATAAAGTGGAACACACTTATTATTTCACGAATACCGGAAATGAGCCCCTGATCATTACCAACGTGCAGGTAAGCTGCGGATGTACTACTCCGAAAGGCTGGCCACGGGATCCTATCCCTCCCGGAGCAAGAGGGGAGATCTCAGTTTCTTTCAACAGCGCAGGAAAGATGGGAATGCAGAACAAGCCGGTGACCCTTGTGACAAATGCGGTTAACCCGGATGGAAATCAGATCACTTTTACGACGAACATTCTCGATAAGAAGCCACAATAATATTTCAGATATTTAATTTCACTGCAAAAAGCCTCATAGAGGCTTTTTTGCATTTATGCCCAGGAAGAGCAAAAACCACCCGGCGATAAAGAGCACGCCGCCGACAGGAGTAATTGCGCCCAGCAAGCGAACTCCGCTTAACGAGAGCGCATAAAGACTTCCGCTGAAGATCAGAATTCCGGCAGTAAAACAGACTACGCTCCGGTTAATATTGCGAGAAGGGAAATGATTCATGAGGACGCCGGAAAACAGGATAGCAAAGGCGTGGTAGAACTGATAGCGTACCGCAAGCTCAAAGGTTTCCGTGCGCCCATTGGCTTCGAGAACAGGGCGTAGTGCGTGTGCCCCAAATGCACCGATCGCCACCCCCAAGCCTCCAAACACTACCCCTGTTAATAAACTTGTCCTTTGATTCATATTTCCAGAATATATTTTTCAACCTTTCCGCCTTTAACCTTACCGCGCCCCAAAAATCGCCGTGCCCACCCGGATCATCGTGCTACCTTCTTCCAGCGCTATTTTATAATCGTTGCTCATTCCCATCGACAGCTCCTCCATGCGCAGCGGGAGGGGAGCAATGGTTCGGAGTTTCTCAAAAAGACTTTTCAGGATCCTGAACTCCTTCCTGACCTGCTGTTCATCGGAGGTAAAAGTCGCCATTCCCATCAGGCCCCTGACCTGAACATGCGTAAGCTCTTCCCACGCCCCGGACACCACCAGTTCCTGTGCTTCCTCCCGCGAAAAACCGAATTTGGTTTCTTCTTCTGCTATGTGGATCTGCAGCAGGCACGGGATGACGCGGTTCGCCCTTGACCCCTGACGGTGGATCTCCTCCAGAAGCTTTACGCTATCAACGGAGTGGATAAGGCTCACGAACGGCGCGATGTATTTAACCTTGTTGGTCTGCAAATGTCCGATCATATGCCAGGAGATGTCTTTTGGAAGCGCCTCGTATTTGGCAGCCATTTCCTGGGCCCTGTTTTCGCCGAATACCCGTTGCCCTACATCATATGCTTACCTGATTTTCTCCAGCGGCTGTGTCTTGCTTACCGCAATGAGCGTGCATCCTGCTGGTATATTTTGACGCAGTCCCTTTAAGTTTTCCTGAATCGCCATGTATTATTTCGACGCTTTTTGGCATGATTTAACCGGATGTAATACTAACGATTTATATCATTTGGGCGGAGGGTAAATCATGCCTATTTTTAAGCCGGAAGATATTGTTTTAAACTATGGCGATCCTCGGGACACTGCTGAAAAAAGGAATTCGCATCCGTGAGATGCTCGAAGAGGAATACACTGCCCCTTATGATCTGCAAAAAAAGGAACTCAAGGAATTGCTGATCACAGCAAATGCAACAGAATTTGGCAAGTATTACAACTTCCCCGATATTCTGAAGGGCTTCCGCAAAGGAAATAAGGAGTATTATAAAAAGTTTAAGTCCCAGGTGCCCATCCACACCTACAACAAGATCTATAATGACTGGTGGCGGTTAGCCCAGAAGGGCATAAAAAATGTTTGCTGGCCGGGAAGGGTTAAATATTTTGCCCTCAGTTCGGGGACTTCGGAAGCCTCCTCAAAATACATCCCTGTCACAAAAGACATGACCAAGGCGATCCAGAAGACAAGCGTACGCCAGATTCTTACCTTATCCAAATACGACCTGAAGCCGGAGATCTTTGAAGCCGGCATCCTGATGCTGGGTGGCAGCACCCACCTTAACCACAGGGGAAGTTTTTTTGAGGGTGACCTCAGCGGGATCCAGGCCGCCCGCCTTCCTTTCTGGTTCCAGCATTTCTATAAACCGGGAAAACGAATTGCAAAAACCCGTAACTGGGACGCGAAGCTTGATGAGATCGCGCGGAAGGCGCAAGAGTGGGATATCGGAATCATCGTGGGTGTTCCCGCCTGGATCCAGATACTCATAGAAAAGATCCTGCAGTATCACAAGGCGAAAAATATACACGAAATATGGCCGAACCTCATGGTGTATGTACACGGAGGGGTTTCACTCGATCCCTATCGGAAGGGCTTCGAAAAACTGCTGGCAAGACCGATCCATTATATTGAGACCTACCTCGCGTCAGAAGGCTTTATCGCCTTCCAGGCATATCCCAACAAACGGTCGATGCGGCTGGTGTTAAACAATGGAATCTTCTATGAGTTTGTTCCCTTCGAGGAAAGAAATTTTGATTCGAACGGGGAGATAAAACCGGATGCGGAAACACTGTTGATCGACGAAGTGGAGGAAGGAAGAGAATATGCATTGTTGCTTTCGAGTTGCGCCGGGGCATGGCGTTATCTCATCGGTGACGTGATCAAATTCACGTCGCTCGAAGAATCGGAAATCGTCATCACCGGACGGACGAAACATTTTCTTAGTTTATGCGGCGAACACCTTTCGGTGGACAATATGAACAAAGCCGTGCAGCTTGTGTCAAACGACCTGAACATCTCCATTCAGGAATTTACGGTCGCGGGAATTCCCCATGGCTCGCTCTTTGCGCACCACTGGTTTATCGGCACTGACGACCCGATCGATCCAGGGATCCTGAAAGCCAGGATCGATGAACAATTGAAAAACCTGAACGATGATTACGCCGTAGAACGCTCCGCGGCGCTCAAGGAAATTTTTGTGGATGTCATACCCGTGAGCAGATTTTACGGATGGATGGAGAGCAAAGGAAAGGTCGGAGGACAGAATAAATTTCCCAGGGTGATGAAAAAAGCGCAGCTGGAGGACTGGACGGCGTTTCTGCAATCGCGATCCAATGGAAGTCATTCTTAATGGCATCATTTCCGGTATCGTCCTGGCCCTGCTCATCGGGCCGGTGTTTTTCACCATTCTGCAAACGAGTATTGAACGCGGTTTCGGAAGCGGTGCTCTGGTAGCCATAGGCGTATCGTTGAGCGATGCGTTTTACATCACCCTCACATACCTCGGCGTGTACCGGCTTTTTGACAACGGAACTTTCCGGGAATATCTCGCTTACTTCGGCGGCGTGGTGCTGCTCACCTTCGGAGTCTACTACGTGTTTGTCAAAAGCAAAAGAATGGGTGGCTTTGATCCTGCAAAAGTGCAGGTGAATAAACCGTGGAAACTGATCGCCAAGGGATTCATCATCAACGGGCTCAGCCCCATGGTACTGATATTCTGGCTAGGTACCGTGGGACTGGCGACTACAAAATTCGGATATGTCACGCCGCAGAAAGCCATCCCGTATTTTGCCTCTATTGTGTGTACGGTTCTGATAACGGATATTCTGAAAGCGAAGGCAGCTGATAAATTAAGGCGCCTGCTCACACCCAAATTCATTCGCAACCTCAACATCGTACTCGGCTTTGTGCTGCTCATCTTTGGTGGCCGCCTCATTTACTACGCAGGAAACATGCCTGCGTTCTGAGGCGCCCCGGATGTTCTTCATGATCCGCTCAGTCCTGGAGGATGTTGCTGATGAAAGTAGACTTCAGGAGAAGCCAGATCAGGAACAGGGAGACGGCCCACTGGAGATAGATGAAGTAGTAGTCGGAGGTGTCCTTGTAGCGCGTTTCACTGATCTCGGCTTTTTCAAACTGGTCAATGGTTTTGAATACCGACAGGAGCGCCTCGTTGTCTGTTGCCCTGAAAAATTCTCCGCCACCGATTTCAGCGATCTTTCGCATGGTGGATTCATCGACCGTATTTTCGATCATGTTCGGCCGACCGAAAAAATCTTTTCCATAAGGCACCAGGCCTTCGCGGCCGACAACAATGGTGTAGATCTTGATGCCGTACGCGGAAGCAAGTTCGGCGGCAGTGATGGGATCGATATTTCCGGCCGTATTGTCGCCATCACTCAACAGGATGCAGACCTTTGACTTAGCTTCCGATTCGCGCATCCGGTTCGTCACAACGGCCATGGCGCTGCCAATAGCCGTACCGCGATTTTCGATCATCTCAAAATTTATGTCTTTAACGTATGTACGCAGCAGCTCGTAGTCGGTAGTAAGCGGCGCCAGTGAAAAGGCATCGCCGGAAAATACGACAAGTCCGATGCGGTCTTGTAACCGGCCACTGATAAAATCAAGCCCAACCTGCTTGGCAGCCTCCAGACGGTTCGGTTGAAAATCTTCGATCTGCATGGATTGAGAAATATCCATGGCCAGCATGATGTCGATACCCTCGGTGAACTGTTCGACTTTTTCGTTGGTCCTTTGGGGCCTGGCAAGGGCTGTCAGCAGAAGCGTACACACCAGCAGGAGCAGGATTTCGGGTACCAGCCGCACCAGGTTTGCTGCGGAGCTTTTGAGATCGCGTGTCGCGACTGCGACCGGAAGCTTCTGGTTAAAATAATAACGCACGGCCCATCGCATGATAAAGACAAGCGGGACGGCCAGGATCACCCACAGGAATACCGGCTGTTCCCATGAATACGACCGCAGCACCGCGGGATCGAACCAGGAGACGCTGTACCAGGGGGTGAGTAACTCATTATCCATGCTGCACCTCCTTCATCTTTCGTTTGAACTGCTGATCCGCAAACATCTTTAGATTTTCCAGCGAGTCGACAACTGTGGTGTCATGACCATAAATTGCTCGGTCGATCCTGCTGAGTGGTTCTCTGAGGGCAGGCTCCCGGATCAATCCGAGGGTTTCCCGCGTGGTTAATTTCGTGTACGGCCTGGATTCCAGCTGTTCCATATATTTTTTCCATGCCGCCAGCGCCGATTCGGTCGCGGGTGTTGAGAAAGTTGTCTTGAGCTGACCGACCAGTGCATTGTAGCGGTCCAGGAACTGCAAATGATTCTTCTGAAGCCTTCTTGCCCTGAAATATCTTTTGATCTTTTTTCCGAAAAGTATCCACACGACCACCGCAGTGATCAGGAGCGCGCCCAGGATCAGCATCATCATCCAGAAATTGAAGTTGTAAAAAACCTTCTGGTACGCCGTGTTCATTTTCAATGGCAGCTGCGCCACACCCACCGTATCGGGAACCTGGGTCACCAGTTGGGTGATCAGTACACTGTCTGCCGTTGTTTGGAATACCGTGCTGTCCTGCGTCCGGACGACATATACAGGCATGCTGAGATATTGCTTGCGGTCAACTTCAAAGGTGGTGAGAAAATATACCGCGCTGTCAGCACTTATCCCATCCGTTGTCTGTGTCATGAAATATTCTTTGTTCTGGTATTCGAACGGCGCGAAGGAATGGGTCGAATCCGGAAACAACACCGTGAGGGTGCTGGGGTAACGCGCCACGAGATAATAGGCCGTTTGTTCACCGATCTTCAGACTGTCGGATAAAAAACCTCCGCTTACCTTCACGTCCTCCTGCGCAAAAAGGAGCGTTGGAAGAATTAAATGAAGGAGAACAACGAAAACCGACTTGCATCGCAGCCAGCGCTGGAATTGCCCGTATAGACTCATGATGTTTTTAAAGTTTTATTCCTCACTTTAAACAGTTTGAGAAGTTTGGGTACGTAATCGTCGTCGGTGTCGAGCGAAATGAAGTTTACCTGATGCTTGCGGCAGAAAAGTTCGAGTTCGCTTTTTCTGGTTTCGTAGCGCTTGATTACTTTCTCGCGGAAATCTCCGAAGGAAGTATTGATCCACAGGGTGCGTCTGGATTCTTTATCGATGATGGGGATGATGCCGAGCTTCGGGAGGCGTGTTTCGCGTTTGTCACTGATCTGGATAATGACCAGGTCATGTCGCCGCGCCAGTGATTTCAGGTTGTGAAAATATCCTTCATCGATAAAATCCGATATCAGGATAATGACGCTTCTGCGCTTGATGATATTCAACGCAAAGGAAATCGCCTTGCTCAGGTTTGTTTTGAGGGACGCCGGTTTTAGCGAAGCCAGTGCAGAAATAATTTCATAAGCTTGTGAATGACCCTTGGTCGGCTTCAGGTATCTTTCCTTGATGTCGGAATAACAGATAAGGCCAACGTGGCTGGATTCTTTCGCCGAGGACAGGGTTAGTACGCCGCAAATTTCCTTGGCTACGTCCGCCTTTGTTCTTCCGGGATTGCCGATGTCTTCGGAGGCACTCACGTCCAGAATAAAAAATACAGTTTGCTCCTTTTCCTCACGGAATGTTTTTACAAATGTTCCGTGCCCTTTGGCCGATACGTTCCAGTCGATGGACCGGATATCATCGCCGTATTGGTAGGGACGTACGTCGTCGAACTCAAGGCCGGAGCCTTTAAATATGGAACGAAAATCCCCCTGCATGTGGCTGTTGATCGCCTTGCGTATCTGAATTTCGTATCGCCTCAGTTTTTTTAATAGATCTCTCAACGCCTTTCGGGTTATACCTTCAAACCGATCATGAATGCAGCGACAGCGTTTAATCTCCCGCTACCCTGACTATTCGCCGCGATAATATCGCCGTTTTTTCTCACCTTCCTAAACAATCGTTCGAAACCGGCCG
>JBARAD010000081.1:0-12849 GCA_049791675.1 Chryseosolibacter sp. | reverse complement strand
TTCCCGTTTGTTCTCGAAAAATGCACGCCCCGCCCGCGCCTTGTCGAGCACGAACAGCACAATCATCAGCAGGAAGAATTTCTCCCAGTATGCCCAGCCCACGATTTCATTAAGAAAATTCATCAATACCAGTCGCGAACGGTGCGGTTCCTGACCGTAATTGAACCAGTATGTAAAGTCGTACTGAAAGACAGGAGCAATGAAGATGATGGCAAAGAACAGCGTGAAACCTGTGAACGCAAGCCATTTTTTCAGGGACCTGTCTACCCAGGCATTGTAGGTAAGCATACCATAAATGATCATCAGTCCCATGCCTCCGGCGTCATGTTTCGTCCAGATGGAGAAAAAGATAAAGAATGATGATAGCACCAGACTTGCCCACAATTTCCAGCCATCTGTCCTGAAAATGGCGTCGAGGACGAAGTAGATCGCTACAAGCTCGAAGGCGATGACCATGTTGTTATACCAGGGCCAGAAATTAAAAGAGACATAGGAAAAACAAAAGACCAGCACAGAAAGCAGAATAACGACGGGTTGCACGTTCAGTTTCTTCAATATGGCCCGGAAGCTCAGCAGATGGATCAGGTTGATAAAGACCTGCGCTTTGATAAGCGTATAAAAATAGGGTCCGAAGATCTTAAAGAAGATTGCAGGGATGACCCAGTATCCATATCCCATGGGAAGGGAATAGTCCCGGAAGGGCATCTGCCCGAGGTACATGCGATAGGCGCCCTCCCAGGAGAGGAAAATGTTAATGCGGTATGGATTATTGAAAAGCAGTGGTATAAAACTAAAAAATGCGATAATGATCAGTTCAATTACCAATAATTGGCGTTCTGAAAGACTTTTGTCGAGCATAATTAAATTTGTACGGTTTAAATATTTGGTTTTATTGTGTTTTTCTATGGGGTTGGTGCATAATTTTTACATTCACTTTCATGAAGAAATTAATAACCAACTGGAACAACTACCCGATTGTCGAGGCCAGGGAGATCTCTTTCGATTACGAGAAAGAAATTGCCGTAAAACTTGCGCAATCTTCCATACCCCATGGAAATGGGCGTTGTTATGGAGATGCCTCTTTATCGTCGGATGTAGTAAATACACTGCGTTATGATAAGGTACTGGCATTTGATGAAGTGAATGGTATAATTACGTGCCAAAGCGGCTTATTACTGTCAGACCTGCTTCAGATCATCGTACCCCGGGGATGGTTCCTCCCTGTAACCCCGGGAACAAAGTTTATTACCGTTGGCGGGGCTGTGGCATCGGATGTCCATGGAAAGAACCACCACGTTGACGGATCCTTCTCACGACACATCGTTTCAATGTCTGTGTTGACGGGTACGGGCGAGACTTTTGTTTGCAACGCTGGCACCTATCCGGACCTTTTTTGGGCCACCTGCGGAGGCATGGGACTCACCGGAATTATCCTGGATGTGAAGTTCCGTCTCAAGAGGATCAATACGGCGTATATGCGCCAGAAGCAGGTTAAAGCCCGCAACCTGGACGAGATCATGGACCTTTTCCAGGAAAACAGCGGATATACTTATTCTGTTGCCTGGATTGACTGCCTCAAGAGCGGAAAGAATTTCGGCCGTAGCATCCTCATCCTTGGTGAACATGCCACACGCGATGAAGTCAAAGCCGACAAACCGTTAGTAGCGAAGGAAAAGGCTCTCGTGACAGTGCCTTTTTATTTTCCATCCTTTGTATTGAATGGCTTTTCAGTGAAGGCTTTCAATGCGTTGTATTACGCAAAGAACTATAAAAGAGTGATGGATAGTGTTGTCCATTATGATGGTTTCTATTACCCACTGGACTCTATATTAAGCTGGAACAAGATCTACGGCAAAAAAGGATTTGTGCAGTACCAGTTCGTGTTGCCACTTTCGGCGAGCAAGGATGGATTGATCGATATTATGGCGAGGATCAACAAGAGAGGAGCGGGCTCCTTCCTCGCCGTGCTGAAACTTTTTGGCGAACAGGACGACCTCATTTCTTTTCCCATGAAAGGATATACGCTGGCCCTTGACTTTCCTATCCGTCCGGGGCTGTTTGAATTTTTGGATGAACTGGACAAGATTGTGGCAGATTATGGGGGCCGGATCTACTTATCAAAGGATGCGCGGATGAAAAATGAAATATTCTGGAAAACATATCCGCACGCTCATGAATTCAGGGAAATTTTGGCGAAATATGATCCCGATAACCGTTTCGTTTCCGGCTTGTCACAACGATTAACACTAAAACCTTAATGGAGGAAAATGTTTTGATTCTGGGCGCTACTTCCGACATGGCGGTAGCCATCGCCCGGCAACTCGCTACTGAAGGATATTCGATCACTTTGGCCGCCCGGAGTACGGAAAGGCTATCCGCGCTCGAAGGCGACCTGCGTGTGCGGCATAAAGCCCTTGTCAACAGTGTATATTTTGACGCACTGGATTTTGGCAACCATGAAGCTTTTTATAACGCGCTTCCCGAAAAACCGGATGTTGTCATTTGCGTCTTTGGTTTGCTTGGCGATCAGAAGAAAGGAGAGCACGACTGGCAACATTGCAGTGATATCATCAGTAGCAACTACACGGGAGCAGTGTCTATACTGAATGTGGTCGCCAATGATTTTGAGCGCAGGAAGAAAGGAGTCATCGTCGGGATCAGTTCCGTCGCGGGCGAGCGTGGCCGTCAGAGCAATTATATTTATGGCAGTGCGAAGGCAGGTTTCACAGCATATCTTTCCGGCTTGCGCAACAGGTTATATCATCATGGTGCGCATGTACTGACGGTGAAGCCTGGCTTTGTCAAAACAAAAATGATCGAGGATCTTAAAACGCCCGGGCCACTCACGGCTTCTCCAAAAACCGTTGGAAAAAATGTCTCCCGGGCCATCCGTTCAAAAAAGAACTCCATCTATGTATTGCCGATCTGGCGGCTGATCATGCTGGTCATTAAGACCATCCCCGAAGGAATTTTCAAGAAGCTCAGACTGTGAGGAGGAGGGAATAGGTCTTCAGGCGCACTATCAGTTGTGGCGGCTTTTCCACAATTGCCGCTAATGTAACCTCGGGCGTGAAACAGCAGGTATAATTTTTTAACCAAACAGGTTTCAATCCGAAACCTCATGCAATTTAAATCACTACTGATCACAGAAACACCCGCTGGTAAGTTTGAACGCCAGATTGTTGAGCGGCCGATCGAAGATCTGCCTGCCGGTGACGTTCTTGTTCGGGTACATTATTCCGCGTTAAATTATAAAGATGGTTTATCCGCCACCGGCCACAAGGGCATCACCCGCAAGTTTCCCCATACCCCGGGGATCGAAGCTGCAGGAAGAGTCGTTGCCAGTTCCAGCGATAAATTCAGCGAAGGAAGCGAAGTCTTCGTTACCGGTTATGACCTGGGCATGAACACTTCAGGAGCTTTCTCCGAATACATCCGGGTACCCGCCGACTGGCTGATCCCGAAACCTTCGATCCTTTCCTGTAAGGATTGTATGACCATTGGCACCGCTGGATTCACTGCTGCGTATGCATTGCACAAGATGGAACTGATGGGCCAGACCCCGGACTACGGTCCGATTGTCGTCACCGGGTCAACCGGTGGTGTGGGTAGCCTGGCCGTTGCAATTCTGGCGAAGGCCGGCTATGAAGTCATTGCAGTAACAGGGAAGAAAGATGCCGAGCCCTATCTCCGGTTTCTCGGCGCTGCGCGCGTGGAGCCAAGGGAATTTCTCAACGATTCGCTGGGCAAGCCATTGTCGCGCGCGATGTGGGCGGGAGCAATCGATACTGTCAGCGGAACGATGCTGACAACGCTGCTCAAACGCTGCCGCCGTGATGGCAACGTCGTTGCCACAGGACTGCTATCGTCCGTTCATTTTTCGACGACAATCTATCCTTTTATTCTCAATGGAGTCAACCTCCTGGGTATTGGTGCAGGGCAGACTCCGATGAACCTGAGATTAAAACTGTGGGATAAGCTGGTCAACGAATGGAATATCTGCGACAAACTTCCCGCTATCTCGAAAGAGATCAACCTTGAACAGTTGAAGGATACGTACATCGATGCCATCCTTTCCGGAAAAACAAAGGGCAGGGTTGTCATCAAGTTGAAGGACGATTGTTGCCAGAATTTCAAAACCCAGTCGTTAAATTAATTGACATTGCCAGGGAATGTTTTCCCTTCAGCATGGATGGTTCCATTGCTGCGGTGTGATGATATATCCCGAACATAACACACCTGTCTCGAAATGCCGTGAAGATATTCTTATTTGTTTTAGCTGCCATATGTTTCAGCCTATCCAGTGTCGCTCAGAACAGGCTGGCTACTGCGTATGACCGGAAATTGTACGGGGAGTATATCCAGGTCGGGGATCTTATTATCGACTCACCGACAAAAATAACAAGAGGTCAGTACGATTTGATCTACTATTTCATGCCAAGGCAATGGCCCGGCCTGCGGGATGGTGCAACGATCTGGCTGGACGGAGATAAGCTCGGCATGTTGAACGAGATCAAGTTCTGCAATAGCTCCCAGCCACTTACACCCTGGCATATCGAATCCATAACCATCAGGAACATTCCGCATACGCGCGTCGTGGCAAATTCCTTCCTGTGTCAGGGGGTAAAGAATTTTGTCCTGGATGGGGAAAGTTCGTCCTTTCCGGGCTTGTCGTACTGGCCGGAGACCAGGAAATTTCTGACAGGTGCTTTTGGGTTCCATATGATCAGCAACCTCCAGGGAGGACATGCCTATACCATCAATGTCACGGACGGAGGCAGCATCCGGATGAATGGATTTGAAGCACAACACGGATTTTCGGGGGTGCGCATAAACGGGGGTAGTTACGACATGACTGTCGAGTCTGTCGAGATCAGTAACTTCTACATTCATGATACAGGAAACGGCGAAGGACAATATCTGGGAGCGACACATAAACCTCCGTTGGCGAAATTGAAAAACCTGAAAGTACACCATGGCGTGATTACGCGCACGGCAGCAGAAGCATTACAGCTTCAGCACCTGGTGGGTGGCTCGGATGTGCATCATGTTACGATTTTTGCCGCGGACGTGCGGTGGATGAACGAGTTTATGTCCGGGCAGGATACCGGTATTCAGTGGAGTGTGGATGCCGGTGACAACAGTCTTCATCATGTGATTGTGGATGGCTATGCGAGCATGGGTCTGGTGCCTTTCGGTTCCCCGGAAAGACCAACGGGAGGCGTTAGTCGTGTGCATCATGTATTGTTCCATGATGGCCGCGACACAGGAATCTATCTGCATAAATCAACAAGCTTCGGTGTTCACTGGATTTTTGATAACCTGTATTTCGCAGGCTTGAAAGATATCTACTACGAACAAACGGGTCGGAATCCACGGGATTTTTATGTGTCGCGCAAGAACGGCACAGATAAAATGACTTTTTCCAATATCTTTCACGATGGAAGCAAGCCGAAAGTGTTTCAGGACACTACCGGTCTTCAGGTGGGCGTTTTGGAGAAGAAGGATCTGCCGGCACCACTTTACATGAATAATGGTTTCGCGGAGCCTGCCCACCGGATCAAACAATGGCATCCCTTCTATGGAGCATATTTTCCCGTCTCCAGGCGTGACAGTGTGAAGGTTCAGGTGCCTACGCAGTGGAAGGAAGGGGATATCGCTATTGAAACACTCGGAAAATACGCTTTCTTTAAGTGTACCAGGACGCATGAAGCGGATAAAAATCGGCCGTCACAAAGTCCTGATTTTATCGCTTTAACGTGGGATGCCAACGGGATCCGTTGCGACCAGCCTTCCTGGGATTCCGACAGCAGGCAATCTGTATTTCCTCCGGACGACCTCAGATTGCAGAGAGACAATTACTGGAAGAAACTCGGATTCGGATTTCAGGAGGAATTGTTGAGCGCAAGAAATCTTTCTAATTAATCAGGTAACGGCAGGTACCATTTTCCAGTACGTAAACCGAAGTGCCATTCAAACGTAAACGATTTTTTTACCGTAGCCGGTAAGAGACATGCGGACCCGAAGAGTCCGGTACGCGCATCCGGGAACAGCGCATTGTAAAGGTTCGTCGTTGCTGCAGCTACTTGCCAGACAGTGGGAACTGAACCATTAGCCTAAACCAAGAACTCCATACCGAAAGCGTTGGAAGTGCTGAAGCCCACAAATTCTTTCTCACGCTTCAACCTCAGACCACTTCCAACTTTCCGGCCCCACATTTCTTTCCGCACTTGCTTTGCCTTAAAATCAACTTCCTATCAGATATCTGCTGTACCGGCCTGTCACTCTCTTAACGGAGTATACCGTAAGCACCGAGACTGTTACAATGATGAGGAAGTATATGATATACGTAATGACGGAGAAATCAAACGGTATGTTGTAATGTTCGAATGCTTTCCTGGAGATGCTGATGAACAGGTAGTGAACAAAAAATAGTCCAAAACTATAGTTGCCGAGGAGTTCAAGAAGAGGCATTTCTCTTTCGCGCATGCGGTAAAAGAACGTCAGCCATAAAAAGCACAGGATGACCGCTTTGAAAAGGTAACTGTTGAATATGATCGTTCCCGAAAGGACATCTTCAAAGCTGGTATTTCGTGGCGTCGTGATCCAGTCCATAATTTCGGCGACCGAAATGGCGAGATAGACCGTCAGCAGGACATAAAAAAGCCGGGGATTGTCAGAGAGTATTTTGTCTTTGAAGAAGCTTGCACACATCCCCAGTATGTATACCGGGATGAAGTGCACGTATGACAGAAAAGGATTTGCATTGTGCTCGGGGCGGTAGGTGAACAGGCACGCCAGCATGATAAAGGGAAACACATATGCATAAAATTTACGGTTATCCAGGGCATGCAGCAGGGGGGCCGTAAAATAGAACAGAATGATCGTCGATATGAACCAAAATGGAGGAAGGTGGGATCCTGTCAGCAGAAAATGTCCGACCTGATGGATTACCGAACGGTCGCCAAAGTCATCGGGCAATGAAGCGGACTGGAAATTAGTGTTTAGCCGGATCCATATCAGCGGGAGGGATATAATCAGGTAGGGCAGTATTAGCACTTTGAATTTCTGACCGAGGTATTTTTTGAAATCAAATGACCGGGCTGTCAGGTGCTGGAAGAGAAAGCCTCCGATAAAAAGGAACATGGTCGTTCCATTGCCCTCAGAGGGATCCGTAAAGGAATCGAGGAAGCGGTAAATGTCGGGCGACGATCTCCAATAGGATGCGAAGCCGCGTGCATGGACAGCGAGCACATACAGGATAGCAACACCGCGGAGGAAATGAATATATGGAAGGTACTGCCGCATGTTACTCCTTTAGACCGTTGACCACGTTCGATATCTCCCGTGCGATGATTTCATTACCGTTGGGTGAAACATGACAAAAATCGATGAAGATATATTCGTTGCCGTCAAACTTGCCGGTGAGATCCACAATCCATGGATGATTTCGCTCCGCAATTTTCTTCCGAAGGAGGCTGTAGATCTTCTGGAAATTTTTTCCGAGCTCTGCGTCGAGTTCCAGGTGATCCGTTCTCGGATTTCCAATAAAGGCTGCAGGCTGTAAGACTGCTATAAATTGTCCGTTCCGGTTCGTTACAATCTCATGTGCCATTTCCCAGTTCTTGATCATCATCTCCGCGATCGCTTCCGCTTTCTCCGGGTTGCTTACGCAGTCATAGGGTGAATTTTCCGGAGTCGGACGATAGGTAAGCTTCTGGATCAGCTTCAGAATGTCTTCCACAAAGATCTTTGAAGCAAGTTCTTTGACGATCGTGAATTTTCCGGTGTACAGTTTTTCCCGGTACATTGGAACAAGCCTGTGCGCCGGCAAATCCTTGATCACCTTGGGACAAAGGAAGGCGGCGTCGTTCACTCCATCATAAAAGATTACCAGGTCAGTTTTTTGTTCCTTCGCGTACACCGAGATCAGGTTGTCCAGTTCCTGGCGGGTGTTGTAAGCAAGTTGCCCGTGATTATAGACTTTGTATTCCGTGTTCAGCGCATTAAACAACGCAGGAATGGTGTGCTGATCGTCCGACCCTTCGCCCCACATGGTGGAGCCGCCAAAAAAACGCACTACCCGGCGGCGATTGTCATCGCTCCCCTGAGGGTCATGGGTCCTCAATCCGTCCGGGGAAATCTGCGTTGTCTTCCCTTTAAAGGGCAGGGTCCTCCACCCGACAAAGGGCTCGTATTGATGTTGTACCCGGTTATAGTCTGTGAAGACTGCTTTTGCGTGCTCACGCTCCAGCGCATAATTCGGAAGGTCCGCCCTGTTGCTTTTGGTCGCCTGCTTGAGATATTTACCGCAAGCCCAGTTCACTGCCATGAGCAGCACTGCGAAAATAATGATGTTGATCGCTACAAACTTTAATATCCTTAATATGCTCACGCCGATATAGAATTTAATAAAGCCCCGATCGTTACAAATCAGGGTCTATCTGAAAAAATAATGCCCGCTTATTCCTTGACAATAATGGTCTGTTTTCTGATTTTATTGCCTTGTTGAATGATTAAAATGTACATGCCTTTGCCGAGTTGGCCCTCAGGGGCAATCGGAATTCCATCTGTAAATCCATCCCTTGAAATGATCTTATCATAATAGATCTTACCCATGGTGTCCATTAATTTTATGCCCACCGGCTGCGCTGTTCCTGCCGTCACCAGAAGCGTAATATTTTCATTCGGCCGCAATGGATTGGGATACACATCGGTATTCAGGTCATCAGTTTTAACAGTCTCTGGCTCCGGTGACTGAGAACCCCCTGACATCCGCCCGAGGGCCGTCATGGCGAGTGTGTTATTGCCACTTCTCAGCGCTGCATCCGGTATCGCCAGCCATGCGTTGCCGGTATCCGGACCTTTATACCTTACAACCAGCGTCTGTCCCCCCGTATATTCGAAGAACTTCACATTGATCAAATGCGGTCCCTCGTTCAGGTTGAGTGTTTGTCCTGATATGGTTCGAGGACCGTGCTGCCCGTCATTGTCAACGGCCAGGGTACTGTTTATTGTAACGCGGCTTCCGTCATCGGAATAAGTCTGGAACTGGTAGGACCCCCCGTTGTTGATGTAAAGGTATCCTTCAAACTCGAAATTGAAATAGTCTTCCTGACTCTTGGGGTCAAGCGTAAAATTATTGACGACCCCCTCGTATTCGGCAATCGACCAATCTATCAGGTCTATATCGCTGAACGCGCCTGTGGTGTGCTCATAGTACAAACCATTGACAAATGTGCTGGCGAAGGCCTCATTGCCGGGCACACTGTAATTGTTACCCAGATCCCGTGCCCTGACTGTAAAGGTATAATTTGCATTCAGTGGAAGGTCCGTCAGCGTGTAGGTTGTGACGGGGGTGCCGGTTGCGATGACCTGCGAACCGAAAGTGATCTCGTATTCAGCGATACCGGTATTGTCAGTGGATCCTGTCCATTGCAATCTGATTTCGCGGATGCCCGTTGATTGTGCAACAAGGTTTTGCGGGGGCGTCGGATTTTCAGTATCAGTTGAAGTTACCACCGTCACAAATTGATTGCTGGCAGCAGGCGTGTACTCGGATCGTCCTGCATTGCCGACCGCGCGGATCTTGTATTGATATGTGCTGGCGGGAATCAGTCCCTTGTCCGTCATGCTTGTGACATTGGCATTTGTGATTGGCACCATTTCCCATTTCGTGTACGTCGTAGTGCCTGTTTGCCGCCTTCTCCAGATCTCAAAACCATTCTCGGTTGATGAGACATCATTCCAGTTCAGCATTACGCCACCTTCTGGTTGGGCACTGCCCGTGAAACCGGTGGGTGCCGGAATATTGACAGGAGCCTGGTTGTTGAAGAAAATATATTTACCATCCGAAGGAGGACTGGCGCAATTGTCGGGGCTGGCCACGACAAGCGTATAGACCCCGTTTCCGCTGCATGGGCCGGATGAACAATTGCCCGCACTGAATCGCACGTTGCGGGTAGTATCGTCCTGTGACCCTGGGAGATTAAGCAGTACCCCATCTTTATACCAGTAATAATGTGCAAAGTTGCCTTCAGCCTTCAGGTGTGCATATGCGTAGTTGTCGAGGCCTTTCAGTACCACCGTTCCTCTTTGGGAAATTTCCGGCTTGTCCAGGTTGTTTGAAGTGATCACCACTGGATCTGACCACCGGTTCCAGTCTGAGGGCCCGGGATTTTGCTTGCGGCTGAATCTTGCCCTGTACGTGCCGGGTATGTTTGCTACATGTGTTGCTCCGCTTGCATCCGGGATGGTGACGCCATCGCGCTCCCACTCGTAATGAAAGAATCCCTGGGCAAGTTCCATCCTCACACCCTGGCCATTGCTTTCGCATATCGCGGACACTCCCGCAAACAGGTGGATGTTTGCCTTGTTCTTATTCAACATCCAGGAGAAGAAATCATACTCACCATAAGCGGTGTTCCATACGCCGTGCCCGAGGTGACTATATTCGGAGTAACGCACGATCGTCCCTGCGTTGCGGAAGATTCTGACATAACCCTGTGTACGGGAAGGAGTGGGGGCGGTATCGAGGCCGCCTTGAAAGATCCAGAGTGGTATGTGAGAAAGGGTCGGGGTCAAGCCCTTTCCAGTGATCCCTGCGTCCGAAGGTGCCGACATCGGCAGCGCCGCGGCAAATAGCCAGGGTGCGCGTTTGATAACTTCATACGTGGCAATTCCTCCGTTCGATAAACCGTGTACGTAAATCCTGTTAGGATCGATGTTGTATTTTTTTGACAGCAGACGGATAAGCTTGATAGCATCCTGCACATTGCTTCCATCCCAGCCATTTAAATTCTGGGGAAACAAAACGAAGCCGGGAAACGCGCGCGCGGGTACGCCGGGATCATCCGGCAAGCGGTTTCCTGCGAGGTTGCGCGCCTGAAGGTGTTCCATGCCACCATGGAGGAGATTATAATCGTTGTTGAGTAGTTGATGATCCGCCGTCCTCGGGGCAGGAGGTGTATTGGAAGCCGGCTTCCAGCCGCGCGTATCCCAGAAACAATTGTTGTCCCAGCAATTACCTCTTTCTCCCGCGCCATGCATCATGACGATCATGGGATAACCCTGCGCATACGTGGGGTTGTGATTCGTTGGAAAGAGCAGACGGTAATTCAATACAAAGTTGTCATATTGTCCGTTTTTTTCCCGGAGATTTCCCTGCTTATAGGGACTCGAATCCCAGGAGGTCATATCCCTGTACGTTTCCGTTCGCACGCCGGGAGCGCTCTCGCGAAAACTGAAGGTCTTGTCTTCCTGCAAATAATAAAAACGTGTAGCAGACTTCGCGAGCCTGAGATCCAGTGTTCCATAAGGAGTGTTTGTCCGGTAGATAAAACTTGTATCTACCTGTGAGAAGGTTGCCTGGCAGGTCAACAGTAACACTGCGCAGCCAATGATGGTTTTCATAAATGAGATGCTTGTAAGCGTATTAGGTGTCGTATGGAGGAAATAAAAATCTCGTGCCGCTTCGAATGAAAGAAACCAATGCTCCATCTCAGGCGCATTATTAGGAATTAGGCATTAGGAATTAGGCATTAGGAATTAGGCATTTGGGATGAGGCATTGGAGATCAGGGATGGGGAATTAAAGATCAGGCATTGGGGCATAGATGAAACTGATCACGATTGTGAGCACAAGGGTAATCACGAAGAAACCTTCAATCTAATGACGGGTGGCAAAAACGTGTTTGTGGAAAAATCCTGGAACCTTCTGCGTCTTCCGGGCATCCTGGTAGACAGTTTCGTATATGCCCAGGATTTTTCTGGCAGCCTGATCCCAGCTGAATCTCCTGGCATTAAGGAGTCCGGCTTCTATTTTTTCAAGTCTTAATGCTTCGTTGGTTGACAATGTCACCAGGGCCTGGGCCATCTCTTGTGTGTTGTAAGGATCAGCAAGCAGTCCGGCATCTCCCGCTATTTCAGGCATGCACGAAATGCTTGATGTGATCACAGGTGCGCCACAAGCCATCGCTTCAACGATAGGCATTCCGAATCCTTCAGAAAGAGAAGGGAAGAGAAAGATCCTGGCAAGGCCATAGAGTACGGGGAGGTCTGCGTCGGCGATGTATCCCGGAGAAATAAACTGTTCCTTGCTGTAGGGGAATCCTAATTCCTTGAGTTTGCCAGCGACCACTTTTTCAGGCAGTCCGGGTGTTACCAGTGGCATTGGATGCGCTGTTGAGGAAGCGTACTGTACGTAGGCCTCCATGGCGCGTCCTGAGTTCTTGCGGAAAGATTCGTTTCCGATAAACAGAATAAAGTCTTGGGGCAACCCGTATTTGGCGGTTACCGAGGCTTTCACGGATGCACCGTAGTGAGGGTGGAAGCGTTTTTCATTGATGCCATTGTAAATGACCTGGATGCTGTCGGGGTTGATGCCAAGCCGTTGTACAATCCTGTCTTTTTCATATTCAGAAACAGTGATAATCGCTTTGCTGCGGGGTGTTACAAGCGGTACTACTCTTCTGCGGTAATGGTTGCCAAAGCGCTGATAAGCCGAATCACCTGAAGGGATCGCGTCCATAAAAATCACGTCGTGCAGGGTTTGCACGACAGGCACAGGAGAAATATAGGGCGCTGTGTTTCCGGTACAATGCAGTATGTCTACGTGCTCCTTTCGGGCTGCCAATGGCAGGAAAAATTGTTCAAAGTCGACAAAAAGCTTTCCGGATACGGTTCTTATTTTCAGGTTGTCGGAAGGCGCGAGGCACGCGGTGTCCTCATCATTCTTCGCAAAGATCACAAAGTCGTGATCCGACCCGATTTCTCTTAATTGCTTTATCAACTCCAGGGATGAAGATTCGATTCCAAATTTTCTTTTCCTGAATAACCGTTGAACTTCAAT
>JBARAD010000080.1:0-5919 GCA_049791675.1 Chryseosolibacter sp. | reverse complement strand
GTAACGTTAGTGCGCCAGACAAGAACAGTATATTCTTCATAGTTCAATTTTTACCTGGGTTTTAAAAACACTGTGCCTTCACAAAAGATAGGCTTTCAACCAATAATGGCGGCAGCCCGGTTGAAATGTCCAATTATATACTCACTTAACCCACCCTTCCAAACGGCATAAGTATTTTGCAATTTCCGGGAAACCAAAAAAAAACTATGACTACGATGCTACGGAACACTAAACTTGCCAATAAGGAATTGCTTCAAAAATTAATCGAATGTGCTTTGACATGCGAGGAGTGTGAAGCGGCTTGCCTCAACGAAGAAAACATTACCCTGCTTGCCCGTTGTATTGAACTGGATCGTGATTGCGCCGACATCTGCTTGCAGGCATCGCGCCTCGTACAGAGAGATTCGGAGATATCCGAGGAATATTTGAATGTATGCGAAAAGATCTGCCGTATGTGTGCGGAAGAATGCAACAAGCATAATCACGATCATTGCAAGAAGTGCGCAGAGGCTTGCGAAGCATGCGCAGACGCTTGTCATGCCATGGTAGCGGGATAAAATCCAGTGAGTCATACGCAGTGCCCGCATTCCACATGTAAACAATGTGCAATGCGGGCATTGTCGTTTGGACCAAATTCCACAATTACCGAGGCCCTTAGGGGATAGCAGTTTTGCCCCGCAATAAAGTTGTCGCGGATCTCGACGGTCAAACAAATTCCCTTACGCGATCACGTCAACAGGTCGCGGCATGAAAGGGGGCGACAGAGATATCGCACCTGTTCCGGAACGATTGATGAGCGATCCGTACTGCCGCTTGACCAGCTCTCCCGCCGACCTGAATACAAATCAGTTGTTGAAGACGCTCCGGTTTAGACTTAAAAGCAAAATTCCTTTGAGAAGAGTATCCGTGGTCATCGGGGCCAGTAACTATTTGCGCAAATCAGGGAGCTTATGTCGCAAAAGATTGCTCACCGATCCCATCTCCCAATGTAAGATCAAAAGGATGCAGAGAATTTCATTACATTGGTATTCAGCAAACCTCACGTATGCAGTCAAACATCATTACCGAAATATTTCTTCCTGTTGCCCTGATCGTCATCATGCTGGGGATGGGATTGTCATTGACCCTGCATGATTTTAAACGCGTCGTAGTCTTTCCCCGGGCAACATTTGTCGGACTTGCTGGTCAGCTGGTGTTGTTGCCGGCCGCAGCATTCCTGATATTGGAACTCATTGAGCTCCCGCCATCTTTGGCAGTAGGCGTCATGTTATTGGCTGTTTGTCCTGGGGGTCCGACGTCAAACCTCATGTCCAATCTTGCCCGGGCAGACCTGGCGTTATCCATTACACTTACTGCACTCTCCAGCCTGATCACGGTATTTACTATTCCCATCCTCCTGAACCTGGCGATGGAGCATTTCATCGGTGAAGGAAAGTATATGGAGTTGCCCGTGGTTGAAACGATGATCCAAATCGTTGTCATCACCATTATTCCGGTATCCATCGGCATGCTCGTCAGATGGAAATTCCCCAGGATCGCAGACAAAGCCGGGCAGCCTGTGAAAATTGCTTCCGCGTTGTTCATCACCCTTGTGATCATCGGCGTTATCATTAAGGAAAAAGACAATCTGGCGGGATACTTCAAGGAGGTCGGTATCGTCATGCTTCTGATCAATGTGATCATCATGACACTCTCCTATGGCGTAAGCATGCTTTTCAAACTCAGTCATCAGCAATGTTCGACGATCTCGATCGAATGCGGCATTCAGAATGGAACATTGGCCATCGCGATTGCGACCAGCAGCGCGCTGCTGAACAACTCCCAGATGTCGATACCTGCAGCGGTCTATTCACTGCTTATGTTTGCGACTGGTGGCATGGCCATTTATTTGTTCAGACGAATGTCTTTGGCGAATGAACTCCGCAATGCACCAGTCGTTACTGAAGTCCCCGATCGTGAGCACATACAATAAGCCATATCAGGATACAAGATATTCGCCATGAGATCAAAAATAATAAAACGGGTTCTTTACAGTGTCCTGCTCCTGTTCATGGCGATCTGCCTGCTGATGTTAACGCCGAGAGCCTACTCGCTCATTTTTCCGGAGAGACCTCCACTCGGATATCATTTTCTTTCGACCTCGTACCTGGCTATCATGGTGGGACTGGAGGATCTGATCGATACAACACCAGCGGTACCGGAAGATGTCGAGGCGATAAAAAATATCGAATACAAGAACATAGAGGGCGCCTCGCTTCAACTCGACATCTATAAACTGAAAAATATCAAAAAAACGGCGCCACTATTGGTTTTCCTTCACGGTGGTGGATGGTCCCGGGGCGACCGGGCTGACATGCTGGTCCTTCTTGTCGACTTTGCAAAACGCGGATACCTGACGGCTACGGTTTCTTACCGGTTCGGTCCCTATCCTCAATGTGTGGAGGATATTTCAGATGCCGTCACCTGGTTTTACAATCATGGAGCTGAATATGGATATGACCCTGACCGGATTGCCCTGGTGGGCGCTTCTGCGGGAGCGCACCTAGCCATGATGGCGGCCTACGGGTGGGAAGGCACCTCAATGATTCCCGACAGTGCCAAAAACAACCATCGGATCAAAGCCGTGGTTAATATCTTCGGCCCCGTGGATCTGACCACAGATTTTGCAAGACACCATCCCACGGCAGTTTCCTTTATTGGCAAATCTTACGAGGCGGCGCCCGAACTTTATACGGAAGCTTCTCCCCTTCACTACGTGAACAACGATTCGCCGCCCACCATGATCATTCAGGGAACTTCCGATGAACTGGTTCCCAACAGCCAGGCCGATCAACTAAAGGAAAAACTGGACAGCCTGGGGGTTCCGTGTGTGGATTACCGCTTCCCCTTCTGGCCACATTCGATGATCCTTGTCCAACGGGTCTACGATTATTGTCCACCGAAGATGAATGATTTTTTTGAAAAGTATCTGAACAGCCCTGGTCATGCCAGCCTGCATTGATCTAACAAGGCCCGCACCTCTCTGGTTTTCCCGCGGAAAATTCTGGTCACCCAATTGAATCTCCTCTGTCAATAACCCATAACATTTCCCGCATCAAAGAAATACCTCCGGCTTGAAATAGATTATCATCCATCCGACTGAATCATCATGATAACAAATATTGGTTCCATTGTCGTATTTTTAGAGAACACATTAGATTTGTAAAGATGAGGAAAGGACTCAGGATTCTGGTTCTATTTTGTTTTGCGGGAATTCTGTCGGCATGCTCCCCACGGCTTGGCCCGGACTCCTTCTTCTTTGTTCAGATGGCCGATACGCAGTTCGGATTTTTTAACGACAACCGCGACTTTAAAAAAGAAACAGTCAACTTTGAAAAAGCCGTCGCAGCGGCAAACCGTTTGAACCCACAATTTGTAGTAGTCTGCGGAGATCTGGTAAACACACCGGGAGACATGGGGCAGATCGCCGAATACAAAAGGATCGCAGCCCGATTGGATCCCGCCATCAGACTTTACAACGTTGCGGGTAACCACGACGTGGAGAACTTCCCCACCCCTGAGAGCCTGAGGGCTTACAGAAAAAATTTTGGCAGCGACTATTACACCTTCGCTGCCGGAAGTATTCTTGGGATTGTCCTTAACTCTTCCCTGATGAGAGACCCCGACAGCGCTCGGACGGAGGCCATTGAACAGGACCGCTGGCTACAGGGTGAACTGGCAAAAGCACGAAGATCAAAAGATAAAATTATCATGGTCTTCCAGCACCATTCACTTTTCCTGAACAATCCTGACGAAAAAGATGAATACTTCAATTTCCCGGAGGCAACGCGGAAAAAGTATCTTGCGCTGTTCAAAGAACACAATGTAAGATTTGTCTTCGCAGGCCACTATCACCGGAACGCCGGGGGTCACGATGGTGAACTGGAGATGATAACGACCGGCCCCGTCGGCCGCCCATTGGGATTGGATCCTTCCGGATTCCGGATCATCACCGTCGACCAGGGCATTGTAAAACACAAGTATTATGGATTGGATAATATTCCGGGTATTGATCAATCCCAGGTGGGCCATGATAAATCTGAAAAGCAGTAGCCCCGACAGGGATTGTAAATGTTTTGTAAGGGATTCATTTACAATACAGAAGAGAAGCAATAAAAATCAAACTCACCTAATCGCTCACCGGTAAGTCATGGAGTAATCACGCGCCTTGTGATTATTCAAATTTAACTTTTGCGGTGTAAATAGCAAGCAAGGAATTGAATGATTCCCCTCCCTTACTTTCGTCAGACGTCAATAGTATTCTAGAGCCAGCCTCCTTTAATAAGCATCAAATTCATTACAATCATCCAGATAAGAAACATACAAGTCCAAAGTTTCAGCACGAGTACATCCCAAAAATACGTCAGTACATCATCCTTTGGATTCATCCTGAATTCTTCCTGTAGATTTGTTTGCTTCAAGAAATAGAACACACCGAAAAAAGTCATTAATGATCCAACTGGAATCAACAACTGCACAGATTTTATCCAATTTACACCAAGAAAGAATCCGATCAGAAAAAGCAATATCCCACATCCAATCAGTCTGTTTATTGTGCCTGGTGCGAATGTTTGCCTCGCATAATCATTTTGATCGAGAGCATCCCCGGAATCACGATCGGTATTGCTGTCTTCGAAGACATTTCCGGATAACCGTTGCTCTAACCTGTTTATTCTAGACTGAAACATCCAGATCCCAATTGGCCAGAATATCAGGGATAAGATGTCATTGAAGTAGTCGTTAATATCCACGTCATCCCCGATTTCGAGCGTCTTCAGATTTTTCCCGATAAAGGTCGCAAGTACGATTAAAGAACCTAAGATGTAGCACATCATTGATAAAGCCACAAAAGTATTCCCAAAAACATCTGGCGTTAAAATATCCAAGGCCTCGAGAATTCTATAACTGATGAGTACACTTACCAATAACAATCCCACGCCGATAAAAAGGCTGTAGTTCATCTTTGGATTTGAGGATACGCTGCGGAGCCAAGCCCCAAGCAGGAGTAGCCATGCTATGTAAAAACATATTTGTAAGCAATAAAGAAAAATATCAAAGAATACGTTTGAGCCCATTCCCTGGAAGAACGATGGGATCACGAGAGCTAGAAAAATTTGCCAATGTTTCGCTTGAATTACCTTTTTCATTTATTTCAAGTCACCCGGCGATCAATGTCATTATAATCCTTTCTTCATTCTCCTAGAAGTTGCGAAAAATGCTTCACAAACTACTGTAGCGGCCGCCGCTCGTCAAATCGCCCTATTTTGTCTAATTATTGCTTCAATTCTCATTTCGTCTTTGACTTTAACCCCAACTAATCTAAAAACCTCATCCAGGAGTACCTTGTTGAAAGCAAATAGTAAAGACCCAAAAGTCAAAACGAAGGATTGAGTTACCCACTCTTCTTGATATAGAACGGTATCGTGAAATCGCTTCTCAAATACAACCTGTTCAAAAGTCCACAAGATAAAATTCATGAAGAAGCTTAAAACGGTCCAGCCGATGCTTAAGACGGACGTTAATTTATAGAATAGAATCAACCCAAGTAAGATAAATATATAAGCAAAAAGAAGCGCCCCGTATCCGAGGAATGAAAAACTCCAGACAAAAAGAAATGTTAGAAGGCCGACAATGGCTCCAATCGCCAATGCAACCCAAATATTAGTTATCAGTCGTCTTAACAGTGTCATTAGTTTTGCAATGCAACGATCGTTTTTTGCGGATACGTCGGGCCCTTTCGAAGCCGTGTCTTGTCATTTGGCATTACCTGCTCTTAGTATTACGACAGTTTAGGATTTCTCGCGCCCAACCCAAACATGCCCTACTTTTTTGCAATACATGGTTTCAGGTTCACCGTTTAGGATTGTCCTCTCTTCCTTA
>JBARAD010000079.1:0-5570 GCA_049791675.1 Chryseosolibacter sp. | reverse complement strand
CGAACGGCGAGCATGAAAAAAGCAGCAGATAGTTTTGTTGCTCATTTCTCACCGACCGCGCAGGCCAGATTTTTCGTGATCGTCCCCGCAGTGATCCGCAGGCCCGCCAGCCACATAACACACGATCGTACAATTCGCGGATAGCCTAAGCGTTACGAACGCGATATCCAGTTGGGGCCGTCGCCGTATTTGTTGACGCCCGCGGCTGATCTGACACACGAGGATCGGCCGCCGATTCCGAATTCAGTGCATGCAACGGGCTTCACGCGCAAGCTTTCGTCGGATGACCCCCACAGTAAAGCGTGTGATCAGCGGCTTCTTCCTTTCACGATGGGCATGTCAGACTGACCTTGGGGGAGCAAACGATTCCCCTCAATGCAGTAAATACAGTAGTCCAGGGTAAGGTATGCTTGGAAGAGTTCTCGAAGTGACGTTTGCGAATAGTGAAGTCGACAGATTCGTTATAGAATCTCCTTCGCGCTGGATTCAAATGCTACAACGGCAATAAACATGATTTGGAAACCCATCGATAGAAGTGGATGCTACCCGGACGCATGCCTTCCCCCAGGACTTCCCCCTAAAGCATAAAACCGCGGAAACCGCGGTTTTATGACTTTCTGAGCCCCCTGTCGGAATCGAACCAACGACCTACTGATTACAAGTCAGTTGCTCTACCAGCTGAGCTAAGGAGGCGACTTAGTGATTACAAGTCTGTTGCCGTATCTTCGATAGCTACTGAAACTAGCGAAGGAGGCGAACAGGGGTGCAAAATTAATTTAAGATTGATAACCCGCAAATAAAACAGCAATTCTTTTCAAATTGTTGCTGCATAAGCGGACTGTAAACAAGCGCGGTCCGGGCCAAAGGATCAGAGATTCTTCTCAGGAACAGCCACCAGGTTCTTCAGCACTTCCAGGGTCACCGGCTTTTGCAGGTAAGCCTTTACATGCGGGATCGACCGGGCCTTGTTGATGTCTTTCAGATGATCGGAAGAACTGATGATGAAAATGTCTATCGGCTTGGCGAACTGGTCCTGTGTATCGGCAAAGACTTTCAGAAACGTCCAGCCATCCATTTCGGGCATGTAGATATCCAGCAAGATGACATCGGGTAGTTGCTCCACGGAATTGCGGTGGCGCAGAAGGTAATCCATGGCGCCGCGGGCCTTATCGTAAATCGTGATGATATTGGCAAGCTCCCCCAGTTCGGCCAACCTTTTAATGTAAAACGAAGCCATCGGGTCGTCATCAATTATCCACAGATTCTCAATTTTCTTAAACATCCAGTTTCAGGTTAACGCCATGATGACTCTCTTGGGTACGAAGGTAGGAGTTAATACCCCAGAGGCCGACGAAGTGTAAGAAAATAGAATGAATTACCGAAAATGGGCGTTTAACGGACGGCAAACTCCGCTAGTCCGGGTTACTGTTTGCGACACCGATCGCTAGACTTCAAAAATATAAAACGGACACTTGTATCCTGCCTTGACCAGCAATGGTTTGCTCACATTAAAAACCGGCGTGCCGCCCGATGTCTTTCCCTCCAGTGTGCCGATGTGCGCATGACCGTGAAAAGCGGCAGCGACATTGCGGCGGCTTAACGGTTCGGCTAGGCGGGAGGAACCCAGAAAAGGAAAAATCGCCTCCGGCTCTCCGACAACCGTCTCCCGGATAGGGGAGTAATGCAATACAGCGATCTTTTTCTCCACCTTGTACTCGGCATCCAGGCGGGCCAGCGCGCGGTCCAGCCGCAACGCCTCATCCACAGACTCCTGCACGAATGCTTTCATAGCGCCCTCACCGAACATCGAAAGCATATGCTTGTCAAACCCCCCGCCGAAACCTTTGACCCCGGCGAAACCCACATCCGATAAAACCACAGCCTCGCCATCGAGGATGTGAACATTTTCCTTATGAACGATCTGGCGGATCAGCTTGTGCCGCCCCTTCTCAAAATCATGATTACCCAGCACGCCAACGACAGGGATACTGCATGCCCTTAATTCTTCCGCAAGCACCTCCGCCTCCGCCTCGTCGCCGGTGTCCGTCAGGTCTCCGCAGATCACAAGTATATCCGCGGCCTTCGAAGCCTCCTTGAAAAAATCAACCCACTTGCCCTTGTCACTTTCACGCACATGAATATCGCCCACTGCAGCGATACGGACCTTTTTCCCTTCCTCCATCCTAAACCGTTTTGATTGTATATGATTTGTAATCCCACTCCTTGATGTCGATGCTGTACTGGGTGTTGTCTATCACCGGCCCCCTGCATACGCGCTCCACCGCCGGCGGCAACTCGTATTGTTCCTGCGCGCGTTTCACCAGCTCGTCAAAAAGCCACCGCGGGATGATATCATGAAAGTCGGAAGGATAAACAAACTGGAAGAGAATAATATGCGAGAGCAGCAGATGCCAGTGCGCATCAAGCCGTTTCAACAACCGCTCCCAATTCAGTTGCTTGCCGTATTTCAATATGAGGTGGTTGATATCCGCACCATCATATCGCTCGCGGTTCTGCACATAGGCCTTGCACCACAACAGGTCTTCCGCTGAAACAAATTTCACGGGCAAATCCGCGAACGTTCCATGACTGGCGTGCTGAAACCACGATTCGTCTACCGTACAGATATTGTTGACTGAGTTGAATATGACATCGATGAAGAATTCGCCTTTGAAGATCTTTGCAAGCCAGCGCACATCTGTCATCTGGGTTTCATAGCCCATCTGAGAGAAATACTTCAGTATTTTTGGATATTCCGATGGCAGGCAAAAGACATCCAGGTCCTTCGTGTCCCTGAACATGCCTGTATAGTGAAAGGTTGCGAATCCACCTCCCAACATGAATTCTGCGCCGCTCTCCTGGAGCAGCGTTATGCCTTCCTGATAAAAGGCCAGCGCTTCTGATTTTTTTTCTTCCGTAATGATCATGATCAAGCAAGTAAAAGAGTATGCCACAGACAGTTGCTTTCGCGCATCGTTTCATTCCGGACGCCGGCAGCGCTACCGAAAACGTTCGCGGTATTGACCCCATGGCATGTTGTTTGAAATAGTAAACATGTGTAAAGAATGTCGGTCATCTTAAAAGATGTAGAATTATTTGGTGTAACAAATGGGTGGGATTGTAAACATCTTAGCCAAGCTTTAATCAATTTTTTTTATTCACTGTGAAAGACGAAGCCTTAAGTAATACCCTCGTTCGCATTGGTGCGAAACTTACTGTTCTGAGAAAGACAAAAGGTTACAGTAGTCATGAAGATTTTGCCTACGATCATGACCTGCCCCGTGTGCAGTACTGGCGAATAGAAAAAGGACGGGCAAATGTCACGATCAAAAGCCTTTGCAGGCTTTTGGCGATCCACGAATTGTCAGTGGAGGAATTCTTCTATCAGATGTACAAAGACTACAAAGACAGCAAGAAGGGTTAAACGTTGCAGTTCGCAGTCTCCTGCAGTAACACACGCGTTATTCCAGAATACCGGTCGCCTCCTGGTTTTCTTGTGTCTGAAATTATTTCATTCACCATGGCATATAGAAGCCGGAAGGATTGTAGATTTTTTTTCACTTACGACCCTTTTCTGATGTCACGCTTTCTTTGCCGCTTTTCGAGAATCAAAATAAAATCAATGAAAAAAGGCTGACCTTCCGGCCAGCCTTTTTCCTGCTTGTGATATCCTTACTTGGTTAACGAAACGACCTTCTGAATATCAAAGGAAGTGTTTTCAACATTATTCTGGTTGTCCGAAACCGTAAAGATGATGTCGTTGTAATCTTTATCAGCCGTTGTGGAGTTCTTGTCCTCGAAACCGACGACGATGGCCCCGCATTCATTTTCCCTGTACAGCACATGCTGTTTTGCCTGGTCTGCATTCCACGCACGGTCCGTGTAGAACGTGGGTCTCTTGAAATACACGCCGTCGTTCCGGTAGCCACCGACAATCAGAAAGAATCCGATAACAGTGCCTGCCTTCAACTGTGTGTTGCCCAATCGCCTGGTATCGCCGGGATTCAGATAAGCCTGATCTACATTGGGGAAGATCAGTTGCTTGTCAATTTCCTCGGAGGAACCCGGCACAGTCGACTGATTATAAACATAATAGCCCAATACGTTTCCAATGCTGGCAGCCTCTGTCACAAAACTGACGTAAACATCGGTATCCTTCGTCAATACGATCCGCTGCTGGGAAGCGTCCGAGAACAGTTCGGTGTATTTTTCCTGATTGTTTTTTGATTCGGGAAACAACGCGACTGCGTTGCTTAATAATGTCGGGCAAAGGTCGATATGGAAAATGTCTTCGGGGACGGGGGTCACTTCTTTATACACTTCGTCATCCTTGCACGCAAAACTCAGCAACAACAAACCGATACAAAAAATCCTGGCCTTCATAGTTTATTTTATTGTTAGTATTTATTTGAAGATGGACGCTTAAAATTGAATGCCATAGCTGCAGTATTCCTGGTTTATCCGTCAAAATAATGAAAGCGGCAGTTGAAACAGCAACCTCAGGCGACCGGATTCAGGGAGCGAAGTGTTCTCTGACGGGCGCCGGCGCTGACGGGAACTGATTCGCCGACAAGGACACCGCGAAAGGAATGACAATTGTGTCACGCCATGCTAAAAAACAATGGATCTGAGTACACAAATCACCTGGCTTTTTATACTGGCGATACCGATCGCCTGTATATCATGGACTGTAACCCACGAAGAAGTTTTCCGGGAAAGCCGTGAATTTTGTGCAGGACGAAGCCGCGAGGGAAATACCCTTTTCATCAGGAAGTTCTTTTACCTCTTCACCTGCGAATACTGCTTCAGTCATTACATTACGATCGCCATGCTGATCATCACACGGTATCATTTGTTACTGGAGGACTGGCGCGGATATCTCATCGCAGGTTTCGCGCTCGTGTGGATCGCCAACATCTATATGAGCTTATACGCTTTTATCAGGATTGATATTAAAAAGGAAAGAATTAAAACAAAGGCGGAAGAAGAGAAGCTGAATGGGCCACCACTGGACACGCTTAACAGTCCACAGCCGGGACCATCCCGGATGTTCGCAAAAGAAGCATCCCCGCGTCTTTAAGTTTCGATTTCACGCCTGCTACCCATTGGCAGGGGAATTAATTGATCAATTTGTGGGAAGCCTCCGGAAGGGGCCAGGGGAGTGGTATGATTTTTTTATTGCATAGAGTCCATCTTCATCCTAATCCATACCGATATGCAAAACTTCGCCGACAAACCCGGAGCTTACAAAGAATCACGTCAGGAAATTGTAGAGATCAAACTTTGGGAAGTTTACCTGCTTTACAACCGCAAGAACCTTTACAACACCTTGTCGACGTATTCGCTTGATAATGGTCCTGTGGAAAAAGATCAACAAGAGGAGGGAAGGGTTTCTTTCCGCTTCATGGCGTACGACTGGGAACGGACGATCAAGCAACTTCTTTATGACAACCGGATCCCGGTGGTCATCCAATCGAACACATTCGCAGCGGTGAAAGCCAGAGGCCGGCAAGAGGCGGTGCTTAACTTTTAGAAAGAAATGACAGCCTGTTGGCTTTTTGGTGTAGATT
>JBARAD010000078.1:0-12440 GCA_049791675.1 Chryseosolibacter sp. | reverse complement strand
ATGTTCTCGCTCGATCCGCTCCTTCGGGGTGACAGTTATCCGCTAAGCGCAGCATGACAAGACCATGTCAAAGAACGGTTATCCCGGTGATCTTCGTCATTTGATTTCTCTTAACAGAAGCGCAATTTCGTGAAGCGCTCTAAACTATTTCCCGATTACCACCGCTACATGCATACAGGTCACAGCCGATTTGATTTCGGAGTTCTTCATGCGGACTATCAAGCTGACTCAAATCCTGAAGGCAGATGTGAACGATCCTGAACCAACCAAATTGTGCTTTCTGAAAACGATGTACCTGAAGGATTGATTGGTGCGATGTTTACTTTTTGGGTTTACCCACGAGGTAACGGACTGCAATTATAACAAATCAAGCCAGACGATTTCAAAAACCCTCAACCCCATGAAAATCCTGAATTACCAACACAAAAGCCTTGCGCTAACAGCCGGCATTTTGTTTTTGTCCATCGTTGTCCAGGGCCAGCAAGTGGCATATGAAAGTCCAGCCGGGACAAAATTCTTATTGTATACACCGCCTGGCTACTTCTCAAGCACATCAACTTTTCCTTTATTAATGAGCCTCCATGGAAAAGGTGAAATGGGTGATGATCTGACAATACTGACAAGCAAGAATTCTCAACAAATGCCCTCGCGGCTGATCTACCTGAACCGGTGGCCGCAGGATTTACCGTTTATTGTATTGACACCGCAATTGAGACCTGAGGACGGAGATCCGGACCCTATATGGGGCCCTCAATGGCCGCCAGCCTTATTAGATGAAGTGGTGCGCTACGTTACGGCTAATTTCAGAGTTGATCTGCAGCGTGTTTACGTCACGGGCCTAAGCAGAGGTGGCATAGGAACCTGGAATTATGCCGCGGCCTATCCGGAAAAAGTAGCTGCAATAATGCCCATCTCGGGCCGGTCGGTACTGACGAAAGCATGTGCGGTAAAAAATATTCCAGCCTGGGTTTTCCATGGAGATAACGACCATCTGATCACGCCGGAATATTCCATTAACATGGTAAACGCAATAAATGCTTGTCAGCCCGCCGGTCTTTATAAACCGAATTTAAATATTCTTCATGTGCGCAATCACAACGGATGGAATGAAATCTATAATGGCAGCAGCGGATATAAAGTATATGAGTGGCTCCTCAACTTCAGGAAGGGTGATACCTCAAATAAAATGCCTTATGTAAATGCCGGCCCCGACCTGCGAATAGCATTGAGAAATAACCCACTGCATATCATTGGCGACTTTTTTGATTCTGACGGCACAATTACAAATGTCAGCTGGAGACAAACAGGAGGTGCTCCCTTAACGCTGACCAATACCGCATCTGAACTTTTACAGTTAAGCGGATTGACGACAGGTCTATTTGAATTCGAACTTTCTGTAACCGATGACAAAGGCGGCCGGAGCAGTGACAAAGTCGCGCTTGAAATAACGAATAACGCAGTGACGCCTTCGATTGCCAGGCTCGTTTTGTACAACGGAAAAACGGATGCGGAAATTGGTGACCTTTCAGAAGGACAGGTCATCAATAAAACAACACTTAACCTGACCGAAATAAATATCAGGGCCATCCCAGGCACGGGAACGGCCAGTATAAAATTCAGCGTGAACACGGACCGGAATACAAGAATAAGGAACGGTGAACCATATTTTATAAAAAGTCCAACGACCACTCCTGAATGGGAAATTGGAACCGGAACATATTTGATCTGTGCGACGCCATATGCCAAACCCTCTGCCGCCGGCAATCCTGGCGTATCCCAATGTTATTACATCACTTTTACGGAAGGCACAAATCCTGAATCTTGCGCAGGCACTGGGAAGATACAGCAGGAACGCTGGACCGGAATCTCCGGTACATCGATCGCTTCCATTCCCGTGAATCAACCCCCTGCATCGATCACTGACCTTACGCTTTTTGAAGGCCCTGCCAACATCGGCGATAACTACGGCAGGCGTATACGCGGATACATCTGTGCTCCGGTTTCAGGTGCTTACATTTTCTGGATCTCAAGTAACGACAACAGTGAACTCTGGCTGAGCACAGACGCGAATTCAGCCAACAGAAGGAGGATCGCATATGTGACCGGATATACAAATGTGAGAGAGTGGAGTAAATACACAACTCAGAAATCTGCGGCCATCAGCCTGGTGGCCAATCAGAAATACTACATCGAAGCATTGCACAAGGAAGGCGTGGGCTCAGATCATGTAGCCGTAGGGTGGCAACTTCCCAACGGAACACAGGAAAGGCCCATACCGGGAATACGATTAATTCCCTTTACCGGATCAGGCACGCCACCGGTCCCCATTGTCAGCATTACCAGTCCCGTCGATGGTCAAACGTTCACTGCTCCGGCGTCGGTGAACATTACTGCCAACGCTTCAGTGAGTGGAGGAACAATCACGAAAGTGGAATTCTATAACGGTACGGTTAAGCTCGGCGAAGATCTCGCATCACCATATTCCTTTGCATGGAACAATGTGCCTGCAAGCAATTATACCCTGGCGGCAAAGGCCATTGACAATACCGGTGGTTCTGCCACCGCGTCAGTGGACATCATCGTAACAACCGGAAGCTCCGCTTGCACCGCAACGGGAACGATCCTGAGAGAAGTGTGGACGGGAATCCCAAACAATGATGTTGCGTCAATTCCGGAACACGAATCGAATGATGGAACAAGTGAGCTTACGATCTTTGAGGATCCCACGAATGTCGGGGACAATTATGGTACCAGGGTAAGTGGTTATCTCTGTGTACCTGCCACAGGTGCGTATACGTTCTGGATCTCCAGCAATGATCACAGCGAATTGCGGTTGAGCACGGATGCCGATCCTGCTGCCAAACGACGCATCGCCTGGGTCACAGGATACACCAATGTAAGAGAATGGACCAAGTATGCCAGTCAGAAATCCGTTGCCATAAATCTGGTGGCGGGCCAGCGGTATTACATCGAGGCGCTCCACAAGGAGGGAGTCGGCTCAGACCACATGGCTGTGGGATGGCAGTTGTCAAATGGCGTATTGGAGCGGCCGATACCAGGTCACAGGCTGTCGCCATCAGCAGAACAGAACATGAGCGCGTTTCAAACGGGCATCACCACGCGACAGAAAACAGATTTTGAATCCGCTCCTGATATTTACAAAAAAGACGACATACATCTTTTTCCGAATCCAGCTCCGGGAGGTTGGACCCAAATAACGCTCTACGCAACACGGGAAATGGATGAATACGTTGAGAGCACTGTCGAGATCATTGGAATGCAGGGTGACGTGGTGCATGTTCAAAACATCAGCAGCACCAACAGAAGCATACAGGGTGATCCGACAATCATAAATATTGAAACGGAATTAAAGCCAGGAATTTATCTGGTGAACCTCATGAACAATGGCAAACGGTCGTCAACGCGGTTACTTGTTAGATAAACTATATGAAAAACCATCTATGGGCCAGTAGAGGTGCTCTCCTGGTCCTGATCCTCCTCCAGCCGGAACGGCTGGGTTCAGATTGTGAAGGAAGCTAACATCAAGCACATGGCCACGAACTGATGATCGATTAAGCTGATCTCCCGATCCGCCAGGAAGGCCAGCGAAGTCGTCGCTTACCCACACCGTTGGGCCGTCGCCCGTTAATCAGCTGTTGCTCGTCTTTGGAATTGAGTTCCTGCAACTCGTGGACGCAGCGATCGACCAGGTGTTCGCCCCGAAATCATACCCACTGCGTCCCATACCCTGGTGGTCGTCAGTCCAACGAAACGTCATAGCTGTTAGAAAGATCCGGGAAAAATGAGGTACAGCCGGAGCGCAGGGTTCGCATTAGAAGAAACTGTTCACCGATTACGCAGCTGACTACACAGTAGCTGCACTGGTAAACTTCTTCACGAGCGCGGCAAGCGTGTCGTAATCACTCAACCTTGTGGGCTTGTTGAGGAAATAGTTGCAACCCAATTCATATGATCTCACTTCATCCTCTTTTTTCGCAGATGCCGTAAGTATCACCACCGGGATTGATCCATAGACCGAATGGCCACGGATTCTCTTGAGCGTCTGAAATCCGTCTAGTAACGGCATATTAAGATCAAGCACAATTACCTCCGGTTCGGGTGTGAGCGTATTGCTGTTTAATTGGTCGACCAGCTTTTTCCCATCGTTTAATAATAGAACCGGCCCTTTATAACTATGGTTAAAAAGCGCAGCTTGAGCAATTTCAAGATCGTCCTGATCGTCATCTACCAGATACACCATTTCTATTCCTTTAATTCTTACTAGATTGCGGCCTTAGCCCGCAATTCTACCTGTTTTATCATGAAAGAAAAAGTAATTTCCCGCAACAACGTCAAAATGTGGGGTGAAGGTTCGAAAACTATGTTGTTTGCCCATGGCTTTGGCTGTGACCAGAACATGTGGCGCTTCGTTACACCCGCTTTTGAAAATGACTACAGGATCGTGGTTTTCGATTATGTCGGAGCCGGAAAATCTGACTTAAGTGCGTACAACAACCAGCGGTATGCTGACTTGAATGGATACGCCCAGGATGTGCTGGACATCTGCGAAGCGCTTGACCTCAGCGAGGTCATCTTTGTGGGACATTCGGTAAGCAGCATGATCGGCATACTGGCGGCAATTAAAAGACCATACTTTTCCAAATTGATACTCATCGGCCCCTCGCCCTGTTACATTAATGAAGATGGATATACGGGAGGCTTTAGTCGCAAAGACATTGAAGAACTGCTCGATACAATGGATAGAAATTATATTGGCTGGGCAAATTACCTTGCGCCGGCAATCATGAAGAATCCGGACAGACCCGAACTTGGCATCGAGCTCGCAGAAAGCTTTTGCTCGACGGATCCAAAAATTGCCCGTCAGTTTGCAACTGCCACGTTCTTATCAGATAACAGAAAAGATCTGGCTAAAGTAAATGCGCCGTCCCTGATAATGCAGTGTTCGGAGGATCTGATTGCTCCTTTTGAAGTGGGGAACTATCTTCAGGCACATCTTAAAAGGAGCACGCTGAAAATCCTAGAGGCCACCGGTCATTGTCCGCACATGAGCCATCCGGAAGAGACGATCGCGGTAATCAAGGAGTATCTCGATCAAACTCACTAATGACCGCGAATTTTGATGTACTCCCATGTGGCTACTTGTCCTTTAAGGACAATGGGGTTGTCAAAGCCGCCAATGCTACGCTAGCGTCGTGGCTTGGCTACCAGAAGGAAGAATTGACCGGGAAAAGCATCGAAAATATTTTTACGCTGGCCACAAGGATCTTTTACAACACTCATTTCTTTCCGCTCATAAAATTGCATTCAAAGGCCAGCGAGATCTTCCTCTCGCTAAAGGATAAAGAAAACCGGGACATACCGGTATTGGCCAACGCAGAACGGCATCTTGAACAATCGGAGTATATTATCCATTGCGTTTTCATTCGCGTTGAAGAAAGAAAAAGATATGAACAGGAGTTGTTAAATGCGAGACGCGAGGCAGAAGGTGCTCTCAATGAAAACAGGCAGCTGATAGACCTGACAAAATCGCTTGAAAAACATGCACTTGAACTGGACAAACAATATCAACATCAAATAGCGATCAACGAAAATCATTTGCAGTTCAGTAAGATTATCTCCCATGATCTGCAGGAGCCCATCCGCAAAATTCAGATTTTCATTGATTTCATCTCGAATGATCCGGACTCGATCATGAGTACCAGAAGCAAAACCTTCTCCGGGAGAATCTATGCTGCGGCGGAAAAACTGAAAACACTGACAACGAGTCTGCAGGAATTTATTACGCTCGACAATGAAAAACACTACACCAATGTAGATTTGAACGCCATTATCGAGACTGCCAAATTGCGCGCCTCAAATTTGCGACAATTTTCCGATTTCGATATGGAGGTAGAGCAAATGCCGACAATTGAAGGGTATGAAAAACAATTGGAACTCCTGTTCTATCACCTGATAGACAACGCCATTCAATTCAGGAATACCAAGCAAAAGCTGATGATCAAAATAAATCAACTCGTTCTTGAAGAAAATATTTTCAAGGCCACTAGTAACCAATACAGGTATACCGAGCATCTCCGCATTTCATTTGAAGATAATGGCATAGGTTTCTCCGAAGAGTACATCCATAATGTATTTCAGCTATTCAACAAGCTTGACAATGTAGGCGCCAGTCTGGGCATTGGTTTACCCCTGGTGAAGAAAATAGTACGGAATCACTCCGGCGAAATTCGTGTAAATTCAAAGCCCGGAACAGGAACACGTTTTGAGATTGAACTACCTGTGAAGATAAAAAGCTAAGTCTGCCTTGAAAGACATCCGTCTCACAAGGTTCGGAATCATCGGTTCAAGATGCCTGTACGACCATGTCGCTCATTAAGTAAAATATTCCTACGTTGCGTTAGCGCATTCCCGCGCGCGGTCATCAGTCGCTCACTGCCTTAAACCCACCTCCTCCGATCGTTAACCGGACATACGGCGCGAAGCCAAACGGGTCTGAAAACGATAACAACACATCGTCGGTCGACTCGTTATGCCAGTCTTCAGTAGAGACAAACAGATAAGTTCCGGCCTGAAGGCCCACAATCAGACCACCTTTCGAACCGTTGTCCGGCAAAGAAAACGTAAGAATCTGGAGGGAGTACCCCGCTTCAAAGGTCATCCCCTGATTATGAAGATAGAGATACTCGTCAAATGGTACATCCTGATCGCCCACGGCGAAGGATTCGCCTTCGGCCGAATTCTTGACACGTAGCTTCATCTCGTATCCGCCAACACCAATGTATGGGAATCCCAGGACATTTCGTTTTTTAGTAACAAGATAGCCCACATTCAGATATGCTGCCCCCATAGCAAGGTTGACCTGTCCCCTCTCGGTTGCATCTGTGACTGTATATCCCATACCGCTGCCACCAAGTAAAACGCCATTCGAAAACAGACCATAACCGCCTCCCCCGCCTAAAGTCTCTAATCGGGTTGTTTCAAGCTTTTTTCCCAACGAGGACGGAGTCCTCAGATCGTTCTGAAGATTCTGGAACACATTTAATACAGGACCAAAATATCCATGACCAAAACCACCGCGAACATTTTGCCCTTGCAAGAGACAGACGCTCACCAGAATTTGAACGACTGTGAATAATATTCTTAGCATAAACCATAATTTTCCAAGAAGTTAGCACAGTGACGCATATCGAAGAATGACGTCCCTCATAGGAAAACAAGAGATTGATCGGTTGGTTGCCAGAATCCATCATGCGACACGCAAACAATTTTAAGCAAACTGCTTTATGATAGATTGCGTGATAGTAACCAGCAAGAAACCACTGTACTTAAAGGTCAATTTTTAAACCGCCATTAATCACAAAACCATCGACAGGTGCGTAGACATCCCTGAACACAGGGTTGGATATTGAACCCGTGTAGATCGTGTCAAAGCGTGTTTGACGTGCATCCAGAAAGTTTTCAAAGTTTATAAACAACGAAAGCTTCTCCCATAGCTTTTCCACCATGAAGCCACAGATCCAGTATTCCTTCCCATAGTCACCATCCGTCAGCCTTTGACGGCTGAAGTAGTACGCCTCTAATCCTACCTTCCATTTCTCCTCAACCTCATACATGAGCACGTTGTTCAATCTGTGCTTTGCCGTCAGGGGATTTTGAACAACTACGCCTCCTTCATGGATTTCCGTATCGGTGAATGTGTAACCCACAAACAACTTGAAATCACCGAACTCAACTTTTACATTGGTCTCAGTTCCCTTGCTGTCGGTAAAACCGGAAAGGTTGACGAGCTCATAACTACCATCATTGGTCATAGTATGCATCAACGGATTATTCAGGTATGTGTAAAAGAAGAGATGGTTCATGCTGAATCCGACTTCACCAATCTCAGTTCTGTAGTTTAAATCCCAATTGGCGCCATAACTTTCCTCAAGCACATTTTTGTCCGGTGATATTGGAAGCACATTCTGAAACTGGATCCTTTCACTTTCCTCAGTGAAAATTGTCGGTGCTTTATATCCAAAACCGCCCCCTATTCTCGAGCTGAACTTTGGACCTGATCTGTAGAGCAATGATACTCTTGGCAACAGGGCAAAACCATAGTCGATAACATAATCTCCTCTCAAACCCGTCTCCAGACTAACGCTCTCGCTAACCGTCAAGTTGTTTTGAACAAAGGCACCGAATGTCGTTTGGGTATAATCGCGAACGCGGGCCGCAAAGAACTTACTTTCTGAAAAATCATCCGTCCATAAGTTGAGTCCAAGAACCCATTCTGAACGATCGCGGCTGTTCACATAATTAAATTCCGTGAACGTGCTGTTTTGAACACCGTCAAAGGTATAGGCAGGGATCTCCAGGATCCTGTCAAAGTGATTGATACTGTTCCGGAGTGTGAGCGAAGCGTTTGAATTCAATTTATGCGTGAGACTGAACTGGCTGGAATACCGGGTTGACTCATTGTTCTCGAAATAGCGATGAACGGCGTCGCCGTTGCCTTCAATGTAATGAATGTCACCGCCAATGCGATCTTCTGTTGTAAAATTAACGCCCAGGTTCAAACTTGTCATTTCATTAAAATCGAGGAAGAATTTTGGATTGATCGAATACCTGGTGAATTTCGGAATAGCCGTTAAGCCAATATCAGCCGGATCATAAGGCTCATTCGTATTGCGCGAGCCAAAAACGGTAATGCCGGCTTTGCCGAACTTATGTCCGTAGAATGCGCTGAGATCAAGACCTTTTGCGCTGGTTCCGTTGACCATAAACCGCAGGTCGCGCACTTCCGTGGGCACCCTGCTGATCAAATTAACCAATCCTGCAATCGCACCACCCCCGTATAGGGTTGACGTTGCACCTTTGATCACTTCAACCTGCCTGAGATCAAGCGGTGGCGTTTGCAGCAGTCCAAGGCCGCCGGAAAATCCAGCGTATAAAGGGAAACCGTCTTTCAGGATCTGCGTATAACGACCGTCGAGACCCTGAATACGGATTGAAGCATTGGCGGACGTCGGCGATGTTTGCTGCGTCTGAATGCCGGTACTTTCATTTAACAGCATTCGGATGTCCCCGGGTTTCATGTTACCTTTTTCATCGAGCTCTTCCCCTGCAATGAATTCAACCCGCGTGGGTATATCGGCAACCGTTCTGCTGCCGCGCGTTGTAGACACCACAACTTCTTCGAGTTCTTCATGCGCCGGTTCAAGCAATATTTCGTAAGGCGCATCGGCGACGATTGGAAAAGTCAGAGACAGTGACTGCATCTGATAACCAAGAAACGAAAATTCAATGATCTGTGGGCCGTCCGGAATGCTCTGGATTTCAACAACGCCCGCCCCATTTGCCGTAGCGCCGATTGTCGTTCCAATAACACCGGCGGCAGCACCGGGCAAAGGCTCGCGGGTTTCAGCGTCTTTGACTACGGCCCTGAATATATGCTGACTAAAACTATCGAAACTGGAAATAAAAGTTAATATTATAATGAATGCCAAACGCATGAGTCTTTAAGGTTATAAAGGCTCAAATTTAAGAGAAAATGGGATACCTGGTTGTGGGCGTTACGCTCCGTCATCGTCATACCTTCTTGCCTTGTTCTGCGCAAGGGGCGCGGCTCGCAGAAGGCAAATCATCAACCCCGCAAATACTTGTTTGGCACGTTCCTCAGCTCATAATCGATGCTGTACGCGTGCTTCAGTAAGGTCCTCACAATATTCGATATTACGCTTTCATCCCGATGCATCTGAGGTAGTAATCCCATCATTGCATAGCTGATGGGGTTGACTGCCGGAATGAGCGTTTCCCATTCGTATCCTTTGCCCCAAATGATTCCCGGGACTGTAATTTTCAGATCCGCTGATCTCGCCACAAGAAAATTCAACATCTCAACTGAATTGTTTGAATTCTGATTTACAGTGTGGAATATGGGTGTCTGTCCGCCAAAGCCATGCGCGTCAAAGGCAGCGCTCGCATTGACATCCGCTCCATACTTATAAAGTACCACTGCACATTCAAGGTGATTAAACTCGGCGCAAATATGCAACAGGGATGCTCCGTCCAGCGGCGTATAAGCGCATCGGAGTGTATATGTTTTCGAGACAGCGGCCGGATTGCGTTTGAGCTGCTCGTCAAGAGCGTCTGCGTCATTCAACAGCACCGATAGTAAGGCCTTGTCTTCGAAATTAAGTCCGTACTGCACGAAGAGTCTTACGCAATCGCGAAATCTCGGTGTTCTTGTGTACTCACTTGTTAATTCGTGGATCAGCGGTCTCCCCCGGTACAACTCATTGGGACTAACGCCGTGATCAAAACAATCTCTTATGCCTTCGACAGAATGCAGTTCAATTTCTCCAATGATCCTGTCAAGATAGCGCATGTTCAGGGAATGGCGGTATATGTTCTCGCACGAACGGTATGAGGCTATTTGGGGAACAAACCGGTACCAATCGATTAATAAAGATACATGATATAGATATTTATATACTCGACCCTTGATCTCATTATCTGTATAACTCAAGTATTCAACAAACAAGACTACCAGGCATCAATACACCATCTATAAAACGTCGAGCCGCTATTTGTTGAATACGACACAAAAACGAGGGACATCCATAGGTTCAAATCCGGTAACAGTCAGCAGCCATTGTCGATTGCCGAATAGGATTTCCAGGGACTTTCCATCGAGACGCACTCAGATCAATGGCGGTTCTTCCGGCCTTCGCTTATCCATGATGCGTACGACGAGTGCAAAAGTTCCCAGGATCGCCGCAATCACGAGTAGATAAAAAAATCCCGACAAAACCTCCGGTGCAACAGCCCCTGTACCAACGTTCAGAATCTCATACACGGGAATCATCCACTGGAACCAGTATGCTTGCGCCAGCACGATGACACAGATAAAAGCCAGCATATAGAAACTATGCTTTACCGTGAAACGAAACAAGGTCGATTCTTTTCCTACCAGTTGGCCGGCCGCCGCCGCCACAGCAATGGATTGCGGTGAGATCATTTTACCAACCACGCCTCCCGAAACATTCGCAGCTACCGTCACAACCGGATCTACACCGATAGACACGGCAGTTTCATGTTGGAGTTTTGCAAACAAAGCGTTGGCGGAAGTATCAGAACCTGTAATAAACACGCCGAGCCAACCGAGTACAGGAGCAAAAAATGGAAACAGGAATCCTGTATTGGCAAGAGCTTCCGCAAGCGTTATCGTAATCCCGGAAGCATTAACGATGTACGCAAATGCCAAAACTGCGGCGATCGTAATGATTGGATACCTGAGCTGTCTTAGTGTCGACAAAAAGATCTTATAACCGTCGACGAATTTCATTCCAACAAGTGGTATCGCGATGAGAGAAGAAATTAAGATGGCCGTCCCCGCCGCGGACATAAAATTGAACTTAAAGATGTGTGGCAGGAGATTACCATTCTTGTCCGCTATACCATTGTGGATCGAGGGGATTTCAAATTGCACGAGGCCGATGAAATTGAGCGTATTCTTGATCGGCTGAATTCCCCACGCAATGATCAACACCGTTAATAATATGAATGGCGACCATGCCCTCAGTATCTGTCCAAATGAATAATCAGCTTTGGCGTTGAGCACTGGTTCAACTTCATCCTGGAACCTCCAGATGGTTTGTGGTTTCCAGAACTTTAAAAGGGTAACGAGGCATACGATCGAACCGATTCCAGCGATTACATCCGGAAGCGCCGGACCGAGATAGTTTGAAGAGAACCACTGCAGGAAGGCAAATGAAATGCCCGAAACCAGGATCGCTGGCAATACTTCCCTGGTTCTCCTGAAGCCGGACATCAGGATGACCAGATAGAAGGGAAGCAAAAGTGACAGGAAAGGAAGCGTCCTCCCTACCATCTTCGATATCGCCATCTCGTTGATACCAGAAACCTGGGAGGCCACCGTGATTGGTATGCCGATCGCGCCAAAGGCAACCGGGGCGGTATTGGCAATAAGGCATAGGCCGGCGGCGTAAAGCGGATTAAAACCCAGGCCCACCAGCATCGCGGCTGTGATCGCAACAGGGGCGCCGAAGCCAGCGGTACCTTCGAGGAAGGCGCCAAACGAGAACGCGATCAACAAGGCCTGTAGTCTCCTGTCGGAGGTGATCGAAGCCATAAAATGTTTGATGACTTCAAACTGTCCGCTCACAACGGTGATGTTGAACAAAAAGACCGCTGTGATGATAATCCAGCAAATAGGAAATAACCCATAGAGCGCGCCATGTCCCGCAGCCAAAACGGCAAGTTTGACCGGCATTCCATAGACAAGTACAGCAATGGCGACGGCAATACCTGTCGCGATCAAACTCGCCTGGTAACCCTTCATCTTTCTGATGATCAATGCCCAGAAAATGAATGCGATCGGTACGAGCGCGACCAGCGCCGATAGGGCGATGTTA
>JBARAD010000077.1:0-4324 GCA_049791675.1 Chryseosolibacter sp. | reverse complement strand
TCCCGAGAAGCAATATAATTACATCAACAAACTGAGCGGTGGCGAGAAGAAACGGCTTCAATTGCTGAAATTACTCGTCACGAATCCAAATTTCCTCATCCTCGACGAGCCGACGAATGATTTTGACATTGACACGCTGAACGTGCTGGAGGATTATCTCATTAATTTCTCGGGATGCCTGTTGCTGGTATCACACGATCGCTACTTCATGGATCATCTGGTTGACCAGTTGTTTGTGTTTGAAGGCGACGGCAAGATCAGATTGTTCAACGGAAACTATACCGATTATCGCGACTGGCTGGAAGAACAGGAGGCCATGGCGAACCAGAAACCGGGCAAAGAAATTCCGGTAACAGTTTCTCCCGCTCCGGTAGCGGAAAAGAAGAAAGTCAGTTTTAAGGAGAAGCAGGAATTTGAGAAACTTCAGGTGGAGATTGAATCGCTGGAGAAGCAGAAGGCAGACATTGCGAAGCGTTTTGCGGAAGGAACCTCCGACCACCAGCAGCTCGAACAATGGTCAAAGGAGATCAAAACGATCTCCGACGCGATCGACCAAAAAACCCTCCGCTGGCTCCAACTCTCCGAACTCCTGGACTAGTTTTTTTTCCAAAAAAAACCCAGTCCCCTTCAGGGGATTTAGGGGCGGATTTAGGGGCGGATTTAGGGGCGCATTCAGGGGCGGGGGCGCCCTCCCGATTTTATACTTTCAGAAACTTGTTTAAATTTAGGGAAACATATTCTCACGAATGTACCTGAACATAAACGCTGAAAAGAAAAACACCTATGATGCGATCGTGGTGGGCACGGGCATCAGTGGTGGCTGGGCCGCCAAAGAATTAACGGAGAAGGGCCTGAAGACACTTGTGCTGGAACGGGGAAGAATGGTGAAGCATCCCGAATATCCGACGGCGACGAAAGATCCCTGGGATTTCGAAAATGCGGACAGGCCGACACAAAAGATCCTTGAGAGACAGGGTGTGCAGGCACGAACGGGTTATACCGTGCGCCCCTCCATACACCATTGGTTCGTTGATGACATCGACAATCCCTATACAGAAGTAAAACGCTTTGACTGGATGCGCGGCTATCATGTCGGCGGAAGATCCATCACCTGGGGACGTCAGAGTTACCGCCTTGGCGACATGGACTTTGAAGCCAACGCCAAAGATGGAATCGCCATCGACTGGCCCGTACGTTATAAGGAGATCGCACCCTGGTACGACTACGTTGAATCCTACATCGGCGTCAGCGGCCAGAACGAGGGAGTCCCGCAGCTTCCGGATGGAAAATTTCTTCCTCCCATGGAAATGAATTGCGTGGAGCAACATCTCAAAAAAGCTACGAAAGAAAAATTCGATCGCCTCATCACCATCGGGCGCACAGCACATATCACCGGCCCGCTGACGCACAACAACAGTCCCCAGCGCGGATCATGTCAGTTCCGGAATCTGTGCTCACGCGGTTGCCCTTACGGAGGTTACTTCAGCTCGAATGCGTCTACGCTTCCTGCGGCCGAGAGAACCGGTAACATGACCTTGCGACCCAACTCCATCGTATATGAGTTGATCTACGATGCGCAGAAAGGAAAAGCAACGGGTGTAAAAGTGCTCGATGCGGAAACAGGAGCACAGGAAGAATTCTACGCACGCGTGATCTTCTTATGTGCCTCTACTTTTGGATCTACCTTCATCATGATGAATTCGATTTCCGACCGTTTTCCCAATGGTTTTGGAAATGACAGCGGTGAACTGGGACACAACATCATGGACCACCATCTCAGCGTAGGTGCCGCAGCAGAAGTGGAGGGTTTTGAAGACCAGTATTATTCCGGAAGAAGAGCGAATGGTATCTATATTCCACGGTACCGGAACATCGGCAAAAACGATCGCGACTACATTCGCGGATTTGGTTATCAGGGAGGCGCAAGCCGCCAGGGATGGTCGAGCCTCGTGAAAGAACTTAGCCTGGGAGCCGAACTTAAGGAGCAGGCAATAAAGCCCGGAAAGTGGACCATCGGTATCGGGGGCTTCGGAGAAATCCTTCCGTATCATGAAAACCACGTCGTCATCAACAAGGACGTGAAAGACAAACACGGTCTGCCTACACTGAAGTTTGATGCGATCCTGCGCGACAACGAATACAAGATGCGCAAAGACATGGCGAACGATGCCGCAGAGATGCTGTCGGCAGCCGGCTATAAGAACGTGGGTACATTTGATCGTGAGATCGGCGTCGGTCTCGGTATCCATGAGATGGGCACCGCGCGGATGGGTAAAGATCCCAGGACCTCTGTCCTGAACAAATGGAATCAGGTACATGCCTGCAAGAACGTGTATGTAACCGATGGTTCGTTCATGACGTCTGCGGCATGTCATAATCCTTCTTTGGGATATATGGCCTTTACTGCCCGTGCCGTGGACCATGCGGTGAATGAATTAAAGAAAAATAACGTCTAAAGATCTATAGCATCATGGATAGAAGAGAAGCGCTTAAACGCACAGCCTTGCTGATGGGCGGAATGGTTTCAGCTCCTGCCATCATGGGCGTATTGAAAGGCTGTTCGGCAAAGCCTGGTATCGACTGGAAACCGGTTTTCCTCAAGGAAGACCAGGCTTCTGTGATCTCGATAGTCTCCGAGATCATCATGCCACGCACGGATACACCCGGGGCAAAAGACGTGGGTGTGCCTTCCTTTATTGATCAGGTGTTGAATGAAGTATACTCCAAGGAAGATCAGGAATCGTTTGTCAGTGGACTTCAGGCTTTCAATGAAGAAGCTAAAAAAGAGTACGGTGACGATTTCACAGACCTTGATGAGGAAGAGCAGACAGCGTTTGTAAGAAAGTTGCACGATGCTGCAGTCAATGCCGAGAACACGACGGATCCTGCACCGCAGAGGCCATTCATCCTCAATATGAAAGAGCTTACGTTGCTCGGGTTCTTCACGAGTGAACCCGGCGCAACACAGGTGTTGCAATACGTTCCTGTTCCTGGCGCATATAAGGGATGTATTCCTTTGTCGGAAGCTGGCAATGGCCGCACGTGGGCGACTTAAAGCCAGTTGACAATATGCAATATGCAGTTGACAATGGCATAGGGAACAAGACGCATCGCTTGGCTGATTGATCTTCGTTTCAGAAAGTTAATAAAGGTGTTCAGTGATGGGCACCTTTTTTTTGTGAAGCGCTGCCATCGCATTGATTGTGACTTAAGTCACAGTTGAAAGCGGATCATCCGGACCGAACCTAATCCAGTGACCATTTGTTGAGGGGGAAGTATAGTCCACCGTCCACGGTCGACGGTCCACGGAAGAGTAGGGTAAGCGTCAAGAGTTGGTTAACCATTTGTGATGCGGGTCCTGCTCGCTGCACTCACGACAACTTGCCGTGCTCTGTGGACCGTCGACCGTGGACTAACAAAAACGATACACATGAAAAAAAAGTGGTTCACCTGGTCTAATATCTCCAATGCCTTCTTTGTCGTATTCATTCTGGCCATGATGTTCATCCCTGAAGTAAAGGCATGGACCATTCAGGGTCTGATGAAGGTTGGCCTGTTTCAGGCGGACGTTCCCGAAACGGATCATGATGCATCTTCCGCCTTTCGTATTCCGTCCGGCGTGATCTTCAGCGATGCTGACGGAAGGACGATCGACCTCGCCGCACAGAAGGGTAAGGTGATCTTTATCAACTTCTGGGCGACATGGTGCCCTCCCTGTATTGCCGAAATGCCATCCATCAACGGATTGTATCACACGTTCAAAGACAACAAGGACGTCTTGTTCATCATGGCCGACATGGATGACGACTTTGCAAAAGCTGAAGCCTTTATGAAAAAGAAAGGTCTCGACTTGCCGGTCTACTCCGTGAATGCGCTTCCGCGCGACATGTACACCGGTACACTGCCAACCACCGTGATCATCGATCAATCCGGTAACATGGTCTTCCACCACGAAGGCACCGCGGATTATTCCAATCCGAAAATAAAGGAGTTTATACAGAAATTACTGGCCACCGGAGATAATTAAGATCAGGGGTGTGAGTTCAAGTTCAAAATTCAAAGGTTAAAATTCAAGATTAGAATTATTTAGAATTCAGGATTGAGATTTGTGCAATCGGGAGGACCAGTCTTCAGCGCAGAAGTTGAAGATCAAATCACTCGGCAAATGACAGAGTCTTCTCGCTGCGCCAATTTGCCGTGGACGGTGGACTGTCGACCGTGGACGACTGATATGCCTCATGCCTGATTCCCAATCCCAATTCGCGGTGATATCTATAAGACGTACACTATTATTTGATCGAGCGGATTACGAATGACCAATGAC